>CAIQDO010000614.1 GCA_903870555.1 uncultured Caulobacteraceae bacterium | reverse complement strand
GGCAGGCGATCTTCGTTGATGACAATTCTCCCGACGGCACGGCTGAGGCGGTCAAGGCGCTCGCCGCGGTCGACCAGGGCATCGTCTGCATCAAGCGAGTGGGGCGTCGCGGCCTGGCCGGCGCGGTGATCGAGGGCGCCATGGCCAGCGCGGCGCCGTTTGTCGCGGTCATCGACGCCGATCTGCAGCACGACGAGACCGTCCTTCCGCGGATGCTGGAGGCCCTGCGCGGCGGCGGGGTCGATCTGGCGATCGGCAGCCGCTTTCTCTCCGGCGACGGTCCAACGAAGGGTCTGTCGCGGATTCGCAAGGCCGGCAGCCGATTGGCCAACGGACTTGCCCGTCAAGTCTTGAAAACCGAGGTCAGCGATCCGGTAAGCGGGCTTTTCATGATCCGTCGCCAGTTGATCGACAACGTGGCGGCAAAGCTCAGCAGCCAGGGCTTCAAGGTCCTGTTCGACATCATCGCCTCGCAGCCGACACCGCCACGGATCGTCGAGTTTCCCTATGAATTCGCCGAACGGCAAAACGGCGCCAGCAAGATGGATGGACGTGTCATCATCGACTACCTGGGCCTTATCCTCGCGAAATATACCGGTAACCGGGTTCCTGCCCGGGCAGTTATGTTCTTCCTGGTCGGCGGCAGTGGCCTGATCGTCCATCTGGCCGTGCTCTATGGGTGTCGCGCGGTCGGACTGGATTTCCTGCCAAGCCAGGTCATCGCCGCGATGACGGCCATGACCAGCAACTTCCTGATCAACAACAATCTCACCTATCGCGACCGAAGGCTTCGTGGCTGGAAGGTTGTCACCGGCTATCTGCGGTTCTGCGCCTTGTGCGCGGTGGGTCTGATCGCCAATGTGGCCGTCGCCAATCTCGTCCATGAACACACGCCTCTGTGGTGGCTGGCGGGCGCGGCCGGGGCGGTGGCCGGGGCCGTTTGGAACTATGTCAGCACGTCCCTCGCCGTCTGGTGACATCACCCGCCAAGCGGAGGGGAGCCTTCCTTGGCTCTTGATCGCCGTCATCATCGTCCTGCTCGCGGCCCGAATTGGCTTCGGTGGGGCGATCCATTTGACGGAAGACGAGGCCTACTACCGCCTGTGGGCCCAGACCCCCGCCCTCGGATATTTCGACCATCCGCCGATGATCGCCTGGTGGATATGGGCCGGTGTTCATTTGGCGGGCGATTCTCCGCTCGGTGTTCGGCTGACCCCCATCCTGGCAGGCGTTCTGACCACCGTCATCATCCACGACACGACCCGCATTGCAGGCGGCACATCTATACAGGCGCAACGGGCGGGACTCTGGTTCAACGCCATGCCCCTCGTCGCGGCGGGCGGCTTCCTGGCTGTTCCGGACGCCGCCGCGAGTCTGTTCTGGTCGCTTTGCGTCTGGTGCGCCCTGAGAGCCCGTCGCGGACCAGGGCTGGCGTGGTGGCTTGGCGTTGGCCTGGCCGCCGGTCTGGCGAGCCTGTCGAAATATTCGGCGTTGTTTCTCGGTCCGGGCATCCTGCTATGGCTGGTATCGACAAGGACGGGGCGGTCGAGCTTGCGAACGCCCGGGCCGTGGTTGGCCCTGCTGGTGGCCGGCTGTCTTTTCGGACTGAATGTTGGCTGGAACGCCACGCATCACTGGTTGACCTTCGCAAAACAGTTCGGTCGTATCGCACCGCATCACTGGGCCATCCGCTACCTGCTGGAATTCCTGGCCACCGAGATCCTGCTGATCAATCCCGGGCTCGCCGTTTTCCTTACGCTGGCGGTGTTTCATCCACGGTCCGCCGCCGCCCGGCGGACCGTCATGCCGTTCCTCCTCAGCAGCCTGCCGTTTGTCGCCTATCTGCTGGTTCACAGCCTGCACGATCGAATTCAGGCCCATTGGCCTGCGCCGATCTATCCCGCCTTGGCGATCAGCGCCGCGCTGGCGACGCCACCCGGACATCCGCTTTGGATTCGATTGCGGGCCGGCGTTCCGATCATCGGCTTCGGACTGACGGCTTTCGTGGGACTGCTGGTCGTCTCGACAAGCGCAGGGCTGCACCTGCGACATGATCCGATGGAGCCGGTAAAGGGCTGGCCGGCGTTCGCGGCTCGCGTGGACGTCCTGCGCAGACAGGTTGGCGGCGGCTGGGTCGGAACGGCGAGCTATGGAGTCGCCGCCCAGCTGGCTGACGAGGCCGTCCTGACGGCCCCGGTCCTGCAGATCAACGAACGCAGCCGATGGCAGGGGCTGAACCCTGGCGCCTTGGCCGAAGTCTCCCATCCCGGGATTCTGGTCGATCTGCCGCGCCGGATCGATATGGCCGCGTTGCGGCGCTGCTTTTCCGACGTTCGGCCCCTCGGTCCGATCCAGCGCGGCGACTCCGATATGAGAGGCGGCGTCTACCAGGTGGTTTTTCTGTCCAGGCCGACCGCGGACGTCATCGCCAAGGGCTGCGATTCCCGGTGACCTCAGCGCCGGCGGCGGAAACTGCGTTCAAGCTTGATCTGAACCGGCGTCTTGGGAAGTTCGTCCAGTGTCAGAAAGCCCCGCCCGCCAACATCCAGGCTTTCGAAATGGACGACCGCGAGTTTCAGAAAGTCCCCCCTGGAAATCAGGCCGCGAAAATGGATGTCGGCAGCCGTCACCGGTTCCGGCTCGTCGAAGAAACTGTAGGGCGCGGCTCCTTTGCCGCTGGCGTCGTAGGCGCGCGAACGCCGTTGGGTTTCCGGGCCGTCGTCAGCCGCGCCCGGGTCGACCGAGCCTCCCGGGCCGGTCGCTCCGCCCGGCCGGAAGCTCCCGGTTCCGCTTGGGCCCATGCCGCCAGGGATGCCCTGGGTCTTCCAGACTTGGGGGCGGGTTACGGCGACGCCGCGGTTGTCGATTTCGACCCGCATGCCGAGAACTTCGGGCGCGATCCGCTGCTCATAGTAGGCGACTTCCTGGGGGCTGATCGTCTCGTCGCCGTTTCGGTCGAGATGCTTGAAGAAGGCCAGGGCGTCCGCGACGAATTCCGCGCGGTCGATCTTGCCGTCGCCATTGGCGTCGGCCTGTTTGAACCAGTCGACCACCGGATAGGGGGATCCGACCTTGGCGCGGAAGGGCTTGCCGGCCGGACTGATGAATACATTGGGCGGACCGTCGGCGCCGAAGGCGCTTTGGGCCAAGGCCGGCGCAGCGGCGGCGAGGCCGAGGGCGCTGGCGACCAGCATCGCATCCCTGACGAGTTGACGACGGGTTGGGGACATGGCGATCTCCAGGACACCAGGCGGGCGGGCCGCGACGGGCGAAGTCATTGCGCGAAGCGCCTCGCCGGGGCAAGGGCGAGGTCCGCGTGACGCCCGGCGCCCGACCGCCCTGAAGCCGTCGTTTCGCCGAGGTTCCCTATGATCGCTTGTTACACGGATCGGCTGAGCCTGTTTCCCGGTGAGCGTTTCACCCTGCACGCCTCTTCGACGCGACCGGAATGCCGGCTGGAAGTGGCTCGAGTCGGACGTGCCAGACTGGTGGTCCATCGCGCCGATGTCGCCATAGGCGATCATCCGGCGCCGCCAAACGCCGACCGTGACGGCTGCGGCTGGCCGCCCGCCGTGACCGTGACGATCGGAGACGATTGGCGAAGCGGCTACTACGATATCGTCCTCTCGGATTCTCAGGGCGCGGAATGTCATCACTTCGTCTGCGTGAAGGCGCCGAGGGGAGGCTCGGGCGCGCGCGCGGTTCTGGCGCTGACCACCAACACCCTTCACGCCTACAACTATTGGGGCGGGGCGAGCGCCTATGCCCACGTGGAGGACCTGATGGCGCGCCGGGCGACCCTTCCCGAAGCGATGGCGCGAGCCATAGGTCGCCTGTCGAGCCAGCGGCCGTTTCCGCCCCTGCTGCTGTCGGCCCCGGCGGACATGCCGCGGCTGGTCAATCTCGAGAAGCGAGGGTTCGAAGAGCGCCCCTGGGCAGGGGCCGATCCCGGATGGTCGCGGGCGCATGGCCAAAGCCCCTACGACGGTTCAGCGGGCTTTCTGAACAAGTGGGAGCATCACTTCGTTCGTTGGGCGGAGACCGAGGGCTTGGATCTCGACTACGTCACCGACTACGATCTCGACGCCGACCCCGGCGCCATTGCGGACTACGCCACGCTCGTGCTGGTCGGCCATAGTGAATACTGGTCAGGCCCGCAGCGTCTCGCCGTCGATCGGTTCGTGGAGGCGGGCGGCAATTTGGCGTGCCTGTCCGGGAACACCGCCTTCTGGAAGGTGCGATGGGAGGACGAAGGCAACACACTGGTCTGCCACAAGTGGCGCGGGTTCGAACAGGATCCCGTCAGCGTTGCGACACCCTCCGAGGGCACCCACCTGTGGTCGCATCCGGCATTCGGGTGGCCGGAAGCGGCGACAACGGGCCTGTCTTTTCTGTTCGGCGGCTACCACCGCCTCGGTCTGTGCGCGGCGCGCGGGGCAGGGGGTTACACGGTCTATCGGGATCGCCATTGGGCGCTGGAGGGCTGCGATCTGTACTATGGCGATGTGTTCGGCGACGACGTGCCCTTGCTGGGTTACGAGAACGACGGCTGCGACCTGACCGTCGGGCCGGATGGCCTGCCCGCGCCGGAGCCGCGGCTGGGCGTCCCCGCCGACCTTGAGATCATCGCCATGGCGCCGGCCGCTTTCGCCGAGAGTCCCAGCCCCTACCGCGCCCTGATCCCGCCGGAGAGGCTGGATGTCGTCGCCACCGTCGCCTACGGCTCGGACAGCCTCGAAACCCAGGCGAGGGTCCTTCGGGGCCACGCGGTGATGGCGTCGTTCCAGAAGGGCGCCGGCGAGGTGTTTAACGCCGGTACGACTGAATGGGCCCACGGCCTGGCGGCGAACGACCCCTTCGTCACGCGCATCACCCGGAATGTCTTCCGCCGTTTCCTCGGGGATGACTGGGCGAAGGTCGACTGAAGGTTCAGGTCTGCGGCAGCGAGGGAACCCCCAGTGGGGTCGATCGGAAGATCGCCTGCTCTTCTTCGGTCATATCGGTGGCGATAGATTCGAACAGGGGTGTGCTGAGGTAGCGCTCGCCAGTATCGGGAAGCATGCACAGGATATTCGAACCGGCGGGCGCCTCGGCCGCCACCTTCAGGGCGCAGGCGAAGGTCGCGCCCGAGGTGATGCCGACGAAGATGCCTTCCGACTTCGCGAGGTCCTGACTGCAGCGTATGGCGTCGGGACCGCTGATGGGCATGATCTGGTCGATCACGTTCAGGTCCACTGCGCCCTGGGTGATCCGAGGAATGAAATCGGGTGTCCAGCCCTGCATCGGATGGGGAGACCAGGCCGCGTTTGGCCCCGCGGGAGACCCGTCGGCATTGCGCGATTGGGTCTCATGCCGGGCTAAAAGCTGAGCAGTTTCAGGTTCGCAGACGACGATCTTCGTGTTGGGGCTTTCCGCCGCCAGGACCCTGGACACCCCCTTGAGCGTGCCGCCAGTGCCGTAGCCCGTGACCCAATAGTCCAGTCCGACGTCCTTGAAGTCCTCGAGGATCTCCCGCGCCGTGGTGCGCGAGTGCATGTCCGGATTGGCCTCGTTCTCGAACTGGCGGGTGAGGAACCAGCCATGGGCCGCCGCCAGTTCCTTGGCCTTGTTGACCATGCCCATGGCGCGCTGGGCCGCGGGGGTGAGGATGACCTTGGCGCCCAGGAACCGCATAAGCCGGCGGCGTTCGACGCTGAAGGATTCGGCCATAACCACAACCAACGGATAACCCTTCTGGGCGCAGACCATGGCCAGGCCGATGCCGGTGTTGCCGCTGCTCGCCTCGATCACGGTCTGGCCTGGCTTCAGGTCCCCGGACGTTTCCGCCGCCTCGATGATCCCAAGGGCAAGACGGTCCTTTACCGAGCCGAGAGGATTGAACGCCTCGACCTTGACCCAGAGATTAACGTGCGCGGGCGCCAGACGGCCGATCTTGACCACCGGGGTGTCACCGATGGTCTGCAGGATATTATCGTAGCGGGCCATGGAACGTCTCCGGTTTACCCACAGCTTCGCAGGGCCGGAGCGACGGGTCCAGCCCGCCCTGACCAGATCAGACCAGATTAGACGGCGGCGCGGGCGGCCGCTTCAACCTTGGCGCGGGGGATCAGCCGGATGGTCGAACTCGCCTTTGCCAGGACAACCCCTTGCGGATCGAGCAGCCGCCCCTCGGTGAAGCAGGTGCTTCGGCCGGATTTCTCGACCCATCCCTCGGCGATAACCCGTCCCGGACGGGCCGGGGCGAAGAAGCTGATCTTCAGTTCCAGCGACATCGGCGTCATCTCGAAACCGCCGCTGGCCATGACGGCGTGGGCCATCGCCGCGTCCAGCCAACCGCTGATGAAACCACCCTGAACGACGCCGCCCGAATGGCACATGTGCAGGCCGGCCTCATATTCCAGAACCGCCCGGCCCGCGGGGTCCAACTCCACACGCCGCACGAGACCGAGGGCGCGGTTGAGGTCGTCGGCGGAGGTGTCGGCGTTGAGAGTCATGATCGGGTCCCAGGTTGAAGGCCTCCGGACATAGAGCGTTGACCCAGGGGCGCCTCAATCCACCAGTTTGCGAAGGAAGTAGACATACTCCAGGGCGTTGGTGTGGCCTTCTGGCGGAGATTGGCCCCGGCGCCATGGCCCCCCTCGGTCACTTCGTAGAAGTAATAGGGCTTGCCGAGCGCGGCGAGCCGCGCGGCAAACTTGCGTGCATGCTGCGGTCCGACCCGGTCGTCCTTGGTGGTGGTCCAGATCAGGGGCTCCGGATAAGGCGCGTCGGGATGCAGGTTGTTGTAGGGTGAGATCTTCGCCAGGAAGGCGCGTTCTTCCGGGATCGCAACGCTGCCGTACTCCCCCACCCAGGACGCGCCCGCGGCAATCGATTCGAACCGCAACATGTCGAGCAGTGGGACCTGGATATCGACCGCGCTCCACAGTTCGGGATGCTGGGTGAACTCGACGCCCATCAGCAGGCCGCCGTTTGAGCCACCCTCGATCCCGAGCCGGCGCGAAGAGGTGATCCCGCGGGTCATCAGGTCGCGCGCCACGGCGGTGAAGTCGTCATAGATCAGCTGGCGACGGGTTTTCAGGCCGGCGTCATGCCAGGCGGGTCCGAACTCGCCGCCGCCACGAATGTTGGCCAGGGCGTAGACGCCGCCGCGCTCAAGCCAAAGCTTGCCCAGAGTGGCGCTGTAGGCGGGCGTTTCGGAAACCTGAAACCCGCCGTAGGCGTAGAGGATCGTGGGGTTGCCGCCGTTCAGCACCATATCGGCGGGATGAACCAGGAAATAAGGGATGTGGGTCCCGTCGGATGACGTCGCTTCATATTGGTCCACCCGGTCGTGGGAGGCATCGAATTTCCCGGCGACGCTCTTGATCTGAGCGAGTTGGCCGGTGGCGGCGTCGGCGAGCCACAAGGTCGGCGGCGTCATGAAGCCGGTCACATCCAGATAGGCTCTGTCGCTGTGAACGTCCTCGGTCACGAGGCTGATCGAGGCGTTGTCCGGAAGGTCCAGGCGGCTTCGGCGCCAGCCGCCGTCGGGCTGTGGCGTGAAGACGTCGGCCCGGCCCCGTACATTCTCGTTTACCACCGCGATAAGGCGCGATCGGGCGGCGCCGGCCGAGGCGACGCTTTCTCTCGGACCGGGCGCGAAGATCAGCCGCGGATGAAGGTGTTCGGGATCAGCAAGCGCCGCGCCGAGTTCGACCGACACCAACGCCCCCTGGGCGAAGGTGACGCCGTCGGCGGTCCAGGGTTCGGCGAGCGTGATTACCAGCCTGCCGCCGACCAGATCGTCGATTCGCACCTTCAGCGGCAGGCCCAGGCGACGAGGACCCGACGGAGTGACCAGCCAAGTCTGCGATTCGAAGGTGCTCAAGGGCCGGATGATCACGAGCGCCTGTCGGCCTTCTCCGTCATGCAAGGCCAAGGGCGCCACGCCGTATCCGCCGTCGGTGGGCGCGCCGCGGAACACTTCGACCGCGGAAGACAGGGGCTGTCCGCGCTTCAAGGCCTTGACAATGAAGGGGTAACCCGAACTGGTCAGGTCGCCCGGGGTCCATTCCCGCGCGATCAACAGGGTCTCTAGATCGGCCCAGGACACCGTCTGCTTGCCTTTCGGCAGGACGAATCCGTTACGGACGAAACCGCCCGCCGCGAGATCGAACTCCCGGATCGTTACGGCGTCTTCGCCGCCATCGGATAGACTCAGCAGACAGCGACGTTCGCCGCGCCACTCGCAATCGTCGCCCTTGAAAACCCAGTTGGCGCCTTCGGCTTTCGCCAGGTCGTCGAGATTGAGCACGGCGGTCCACGCTGGGATCGCCTTGCCGAAATCAGCCACGGTGGTCCGACGCCAGATCCCCCGAATGTGATCCGCGTCCTGCCAGTAGTTGTAGATCTTGCCGCCGATGAACTCGGGCGTTGGAATGCGATCGGCGGCCTGGGCGATCTTAAGGGCCTCCGCTTGTAGCGCCGGGAAGCGTTTGTCGGCTTCAAGCACATCCGCGGTCCTGGCGTTCTCGCGCTTCACCCAGTCCATCGCCCGGTCGCTGTGGACGTCTTCCAGCCACAGAAACGGGTCGGATGATTCGGGGGCCGCCGGGGGGGGTGGCCGGGTCCGCGAGCCCTGGCGACGCCATCGTTGCCCAGAGCCCGAGGCCGATTGCACTGGCCAGGCAGAGCTGGCGGAAGTCGCCCATGTAAAGAACCATGATGTCCACCCCCATGGCCCGCGTCGGGCCGAACGGCGCGACCTTAGCCGACCGTCTGGACCGCGGTCCCGAAAATCCAGATCAGGAAGAACAGCAATCCCGCCGCAGCGAACGCCGCGTGCATGGCGAGGGTGACGTCGGCGGTCCGGCGCGAACGCCGCGCGATAAGACCCGCGACCAGACCCGACGCCATGGCCAGTCCCGTCGCCGCCAAGGCGAGGATGCCGATCGCGCCCGGCGGGGTCTTCTGAAGTGCGGGACCGCCGTGAATGGTCATCACCATCACTTCGAGGCTTGCGGCGCCCAACAGGAAGTGGGCGCCGATCATCCCCGGCCGCATCTGTCGGCGGCGCAGGTAGTTCACGCCAAGCCACGCGCCGACCACGCTCACGGCGGTCAGGATGACAAGTTCGGCGGCGGCGGCAGGGCTCACACGCGGCCCGCGGAGGGCGATCAGATTTTGCGCGGCAGGGCGCTCAGCAGAGGCAGGTTGCGGAAATAGAACGCGCCGGCGCCAGCGACCGCCAAGGCGGTGAAACCCCAGAAAACCAGGTTCGGGCCATGGGTCGGAATGGCGAAAATGTCACCCAGAACGAAAAGGGCGAGGTAGAGGCCGGGGCCTTGAGGAAGCTTCTGGGTCGGCGCGGGCATGGGGCGTGGTCCTTGAGAGGAAGAATGAATTGCGGGGCTGCCGCCCCGAGGACTGTGTTGACGCGCGGGCTGTCACTCCCCGTGCGGCACAGCATAGTCGAAACCAGCGGCGACACAATTGTCGACGAGACCATGACCTCGGGGCAGCGGCGGATTGATGGCCCGGCGTCGATCCGCGCCTTGCCAGACCCGCCCACCGGGAGCAAAAACGTCCGTCAAGCCACCGTCCGGAGAAGGCGCGGGGCGACGAGGAGAGCCCATGGACCTGTCTTTCAGCGCGGAACACGAATCGTTCCGATGCGAAGTCCTTTCGTTCCTCGAAAGCCATCGCGACCAGGCGCCCCGCCCCGGCGGCCCAAGCGCCCTGATGTGGCAAAAGCTGTTGATCGCCAACGGCTATGCGGCGCGCTCCATTCCGACCGAATACGGCGGCTACGGCGCGTCGCCGGATATCCTTAAGTCACGGATCATCGCCGAGGAGTTCGCCCGCGCGCAGGTGTCGCCCGGCCTGGGAGGGCAGGGCATCTCCATGCTGGTCCCGACCCTGCTGGAGGTGGGCTCGGAAGAGCAAAAGCGATCGATCATCGGCCCGACATTGCGTGGCGAGATGGTCTGGTGTCAGGGCTACAGCGAACCCGGCGCCGGCAGCGATCTGGCCAATCTGAGGACCAAGGGCGAACTGGTCGGGGATCACTGGGTCGTCAACGGCCAGAAGATCTGGACCAGCACCGCCCACCTCGCGGATTGGTGTTTCTGCCTGGTGCGGACCGAGCCCGACGCCCCCAAGCATCAGGGCATCAGCTTCCTGCTGTTCTCAATGAAGACCCCCGGGATCGAGATCCGGCCATTGATCGACATGACCGAGGGGCACAGCTTCAACGAGGTGTTTTTTACCGACGTCCAGGTCCCGGCCGGACAGATCGTCGGCAAGCGCGGAGATGGCTGGAAGGTCGCCAATGCGATCCTGCGCCACGAGCGCGGGTCGCTGGCCGATCCGAACACCATGCTGTCGCGGCTGGGCGCCCTGACCGAGATGATGAAGACCGAGACAGTGGATGGCCGTCGCGCGATCGACGATCCTCTGTTCCGCGACCGCTTCATGCGGATCGAGGCGAAGGTCATGGCCATGCGCTGCAACGATCTGCGGCTGCTGTCGGCGGCGGTGAACGGCCATAGCCCCGGCCTCGCCGGTCTGGTCGTCAAGCTGCAGGGCACCGAGCTGCGTCACGAACTCGAACGCCTGGCCATCGACGTGATGGGCGAGATGGGCCTGCTGTACGGTGACGGAACCCCCTACCTGCGCGATCGCGGCTCCTGGCAGTGGAACTACATGTTCTTCCTCGGCCTGATCATCGGCGGCGGCACATCGCAGATCCAGAAGAACATCATCAGCGAGCGGGGACTCGGCATGCCGCGCGAGCCCAAGCTGGCCACGGCCTGAGGAACGGCGTCATGGAATTCGGCCTCTCCCAGGAACAGACCATGCTGCAGGAATCGCTGGCGCGATTTCTCGGTGAAAGCGGCAACCTGGCGCGGAGCCGAAGGTTCGCGGCGGACAAGGAAGCCCGCGCCCAGGATGTCATCGACGGGATGGCGGAGTTGGGCGTCACGGGCCTGATCATTCCCGAGGACCACGGTGGTGTGGGGCTTTCCCTGCTCGACGCGGCCCTGGTGAGCGAAGTGCTTGGCGCGAACGTCACGCCGGCGCCGTTCATCGGCTCGTCGGTGCTGGCCCCTTTGGCCCTGATGGGGGCGGGCGACGCCGGCCAACAGGGTTTGTGGCTGCCGAAGCTGGCGTCCGGTGCGGTGGTGGCCGGCGTGGCGCTGTCGGAAGCCGTTGGCGCCCGCGATGGGGCCGGCGTCGAGATACGAGACGGCAAGCTCTATGGTCGGTCGTTGTTCGTCGTCGATTTCGAGGCCGACCTCTATGTCATCGTCGATCGGTCGGGCGAGTTGCACCTGGTCGCCGCCGACTCGCCGGGCCTGACTCGCACGCCCTTGCGGACCATCGACCTTACCCGGCCAACCGGCGAATTGCGCTTCGATGGAGTCGAGGCCGAGCCGCTGAACAGTGGCGATACGGCGGTGGCGTTGCGCGCCCTGATCGACGCCGGGCGGGTGATGATCGCCGCCGACACCCTGGGCGCGGCCCAGGCCATGCTCGATCAGGCCGTGACCTACGCCAAGGAACGCAAGCAGTTCGACCGGCCGATCGCCACCTTCCAGGCGGTCAAGCACATGTGCGCCGAGATGGCGGCCGACCTGGAGCCCTGTCGCGCCCTGGTCTGGTACGCTGGCCATGCGTTGGATCATCTGCCGGCGGAGGCGTCGATCACCGCCTGCCACGCCAAGGCCCATCTCAGCGAGGTTGGAACACAGATCGCCAAGACCGCCACCGAGGTTCACGGCGGCATGGGCTTCACCGACCTGGTGGGCCTGCACTATTGGTTCAAGCGGATCGGCTTCAACCGCCAGATTCTCGGCGGTCCGCAGACGGTTCGCGAGGACGCGGCGCGGCTGAAGGGTTTGGCCGCCTAGGTGGCCGGTCTCTACGGCGAGACCGCCGAACCCATCGACCTGACTGTCGCGCCGGTCTCGGCCGCCTATCGACAGTACGCCGTGTGGCTGCTGCTGCTGATCTATGTGGTCAATTTCCTCGACCGTCAGGTGATCAACATCCTGGCGGAACCGATCAAGAATGACCTCCACCTCGCCGACTGGCAGGTGGGGCTGCTGTCGGGTTTCGCCTTCGGCATTGTCTATACGGTGCTGGGGTTTCCCCTGGCGCGCGCCGCCGATCGCCACAACCGCCCCCTGATCATCGCCGGTTGCCTGGCGGCTTGGAGCGGCTTCACCGGTGTCTGCGGCCTGGCGCAGAACTTCATCCAGCTGGTGGCCGCGCGGGCCGGGGTGGGCGTCGGCGAAGCCGGGTGCACGCCCACCTCTCACGCCCTGATCGCCGACTACACGCCCAAGGCGCAGCGGGCCTCGGCCCTGGCCTTCTATTCGATGGGCACCCCGATCGGCTCCCTTTTCGGCCTGGTCGTCGGTGGGGCCATGGCCGACTATTTCGGATGGCGCAAAGCCTTCCTGGTGGCGGCCGTGCCGGGCCTGATCATGGCCGTCCTTTGTGCTTTCACGTTGAAGGAGCCGCGGGCCGCCATCGCCGCCCAGGCCCGCACCATCGCCACCGCCAGCGCGACGTTCATCGAGACCCTGGCCCTGTTGCGGACCAAGCGGGCGTTCTGGTGTTTCGCCCTCGCGGCCGGCGTGCGAGCGTTCATCGGCTACGGCCATGCGCCGTTTTCCGCCTCGTTCTTCTACCGGGTTCATGGACACGACGTCGTGGCGCTGGCGGCGTCGATGGGCCTGAAGCCGCAGACCTTCATCGGCCTGACACTGGGAATCATCGGCGGCGTGGCGGGGACGTTCGGCGCCTGGCTGGGCGGCCGAATCGCCGACCGGGGATGGACCCGAGATCTGAGAATCTTCGGATACATGCCGGCGATCGCCACCCTGGTCTCGGCGCCGATCGGCATCTGGATGCTGCTCACACCCAATACGACCCTGGCCATCGCCCTGGGGATCGTCCCGGCGATCCTGGGCTCTATGTGGTACGGCCCGGTCTATGGCTCGGCCCAGAGCATGGTTCCGCCGCACATGCGAGCTACGGCGGCGTCGATCATGCTGTTCGTGATCAACTTCATGGGTCTGGTGCTGGGCGCGGTCTGCATCGGGGCCCTGAGCGATCTGCTCAACCACGGCTTCCGTATGGGACCGGCCGACGGCGTGCGCTGGGCAATGATCCTGTCGACGATCGGCGGTCTGGTGTCGGTGTGGCTGTTCTGGACCGCCGGCAGAACGATCCGTGACGACATCGAGAGTTGAGACCAAACTCGAATTTTGGGGAGAACGATCAAGATGAGCGATATCGTAACCATCAGCGACGCCGGCCATGTGAGGACGATCACCCTCAACCGGCCTGAAAAGAAGAACGCCCTGAGCGATCAGCTGGCCTGGGGCGTGATCGAGGCGGTGGACGCGGCGGCGCGCGACGACAACGTCTGGGTGGTGGCCATCACCGGCAGCGGCGACTCGTTTTGCGCCGGCCTCGACCTTTCCGCGCCGGCGCGGTTCTCGCCGCTGACGAAGCAGTCGGCGCAGCTGGACGACATCAGTTGGGTGGGTCACTTCCTGCTCGCCATCCGCAAGCGCTGCGACAAGCCCGTGGTCGGAGGCGTCAACGGCGTGGCTGTTGGCGCGGGGCTCGGTCTGGCCATGGCCACAGACGTGCGGCTTGTAAGCAAGAGCGCCCGGCTGATGGCCGGCTACACTCGCATCGGCGGCTCGCCCGACGCCGGCCTGACGATCACTCTGCCTCAGGCCATGGGCTACGAGAAGGCGATGCGGTTCATGATGGAAAACCGAACCGTCACCGGCGAGGAAGCCGTGGCGTGGGGCATGGCCGGGGAGGTGGCGGAGGACGCTGTGTTCGGCGAGCGCCTGGCCGCCTATTGCCAACAGCTGTGCGAGTGGTCGCCGATCACCCTGCGCCTGCTGAAGCGCGGCCTGACCAAGTCGTTGGAAACAACCGACCTGGAGCAGCAGCTTCGCTACGAAGTCGCCAATATCCGCATTGCCTTCGCCAGCGAGGACGCGAAGGAGGCGCGCAAGGCGTTCTTCGAGAAGCGCCGGCCGGTGTTCCAGGGCCGGTAGGCCGCGCCAGACCGTTTACGGTGAATCCCGTAATGGCGGTCGGCCGCCGGGCCGGGTTTGCTGGCGACAATCAAGACCGACGCCCCAGGGGGAAACCATGACCGACGCGATCGACTTCGATCCCAATGCCCTGCGCGACAAGTACCGCCTGGAGCGCGACCGTCGCATCCGCGACGAGGGCAACGCCCAATATGTCGAGATCGCCGACCGCTACGCTCACTTCAGTGAGGATCCCTATGTCGAGGTTCCGATCGATCGGGCGCCTCTGACGGACGAGGTCGACTATGTGATCATCGGCGGGGGCTTCGGGGGCTTGATGGCCGGCGCCCGCCTGCGCGACGCGGGGGTGAAAAACATCCGCATGATCGAGGCGGCGGCCGACTTCGGCGGCACCTGGTACTGGAACCGCTACCCGGGGGCGGCCTGCGACATCGAGAGCTTCGTCTACCTGCCGCTGCTGGAGGAGACCGGCTATGTGCCGGTGGAGAAATATAGCCGCGCGCCGGAGATCTTCGAGCACAGCCGCCGGATCGCCCGGCAGTGGAACCTCTACGACGACGCCTGCTTCCAGACGTCGGTGACGGACATGGTGTGGGACGAGGCCGCCGAGCGCTGGATCATCCACACCAACCGGGGCGACGCCATGAAGGCGCGCTTCGTAATCATGTCCAACGGCCCCCTGAACAAGCCCAAGCTGCCGGGCATTCCCGGCATCGAGACCTTCAAGGGCCACGCCTTCCACACCAGCCGCTGGGACTATGAGTATACCGGCGGCGACGTGCTTGGGAACCTGGACCGGCTGGGCGACAAGCGGGTCGGCATCATCGGCACCGGGGCGACAGCGGTGCAGTGCGTGCCTCACCTGGCCGCGGGGGCCAAGGAACTCTACGTGTTCCAGCGCACGCCCTCGGCGGTGAACGTGCGCGGCGACCGGCCCACCGACCTGGAGTGGGTGAAGACGCTGCAGCCCGGCTGGCAGCGGCGGCGGATGGACAATTTCAACATCCTGGTCTCCGGCGGCTATCAGGACGAGGACCTGGTGGCCGACGGCTGGACCGAGGCGTTCCGCGAACTGGTCCACATCGCCCGCAAGGAAAGCGCACAGGGTCTTGGCCCCGAAAAGCTGGCCGAACTGGCCGAGCTGGCTGATTTCGCGACGATGAACCGCATCCGCGGCCGGATCGACGAGGTCGTCCGGGACCGGGAGGTCGCCGAGGCCCTGAAGCCCTGGTACCGCCAGTTCTGCAAGCGGCCCTGCTTCCACGACGACTACCTGCCGGCGTTCAACCGGCCGAGCGTCAAGCTGGTCGACACCCACGGCAAGGGCGTCGAGCGGATCACCGAAAACGCCATCATCGCCAACGGTGAGACCTATGAGATCGACTGCCTGGTCTTCGCCACCGGCTTCGAGGTCGGCACCGGCTATACCCGGCGCGCGGGCTACGACTTCACTGGCAAGAACGGGCTTGCGTTCAGCGACGCCTGGTCGGGTGGGGTGCGCAGCCTGCACGGCATCATGGTCAGCGGCTTCCCCAACCTGTTCCTGATGGGCGCGCCGCAGGGCGGCTTCACCGCCAACTACCCGCACAACCTGATCGAGCAGGCAGGCCACATCACCTACATCCTCGGCGAAGCGGCGGCCCGGCAGGCCCATACCGTCGAGCCGACCGTCGAGGCGGAAAACGCCTGGGTGGACACCATCGTCGACAAGGCGCGCCTGAACGAGGACTACCTGGCCGCCTGCACCCCAGGCTACTACAACAATGAGGGCCATCCCCAGCTGGCCAACCGCCGCAACACCACCTACGGGGGCGGCTCGATGGAGTATTTCGAGATCCTCAAGGCCTGGCGCGAGGCCGGCGAGATGCCGGGACTTTCCGTCGCCTGACCCACTCGTAGCCTAGGCGGCGGGCCAGTCCGGCAGGCGCACCTTCACCGGCGCGCCGTCCAGGGTGGTTCCCAGGTGGATCAGGAAACTGGCGATGCCGGCCGCGCCCTGCATGTAGCCGGTCTGGGCCTCCAGGAACGTCGGTCGCTCGCGATGCTCGGCCTGGACCCAGTGGCGCTCGCCACGCTCGGCGACGCTCTGGCGGAGCAGGACATCGCCACAGCGCCGGGCCAGATCGAGGTAGGCCTCATCGCCGGTGCGGGCGGCCATCAGCAGGGCGAATTCGCCCAGACCCGCGTCACCGCAGCACTGGCCGTGGTTGTTCCAGAAGCCCTTGGAGCGGGTCTCCGGCGCGCCCAGGCTGGCCAGGCCACGCATCAAGGCGTGGGCCTCGTCCAGCCAGACCGGCTCGCCGGTCAGGGCGTACAGCTCCAGCAGCAGCCGGCCCGTGCCCGGCGGCCCGTGGCAGGCGCCGAGGTAGAAAATCGGCCGCGGCGATTCCTCGGTGTGGCAGATAAGCCGGCCGTCGCCGACCACGCTGGCCCGGCTGAGCACATAGCGGGCGGCCTCCCGGGCGGCGTCGAGATACTTGGTCTCGCCGGTGGCTTGGTAGAGCCGAGCCATCAGATAGCCAACGCCGGCGCCGCCGTGGGCGAAATTGGGCGCGGTGAAGGGGAAGGGCATGTCCGACATGAGACGCCAGCGCAGCCCGTCCGGCGTGGGCTCGGCCACCTCCAACAGGCGGTCGGCGACGGCGACGGTCCAGTCGAGCGCCTTGGGGTG
>CAIQDO010000613.1 GCA_903870555.1 uncultured Caulobacteraceae bacterium | reverse complement strand
TCGAACCCAGGACCTGAGTCCGGCTACCCCTCTCCGCCGCGATCGACTATCACCCTGAAGGGCTCTCGCAACGATCGGGGGCCCGGAGGGGGCGCGACAAGCGCAGGGAGCCGACAGCCATGGTCGAAGCCGCAACTCTGTCCCGCCGCCGGAAGCTTCGCTTCTACGGCTGGGGCTATGCCGATGATGTATTGTCCGCCGACGAGGAGGCGCGCATCCGCCAATCGGCGACGCGGTACGGCGGCGGCGCCGTCGAGATTTCGGCCCCGCGTGAGGCGGATTTCGACCTGCGCGCGCCGCGCGTCGCCCCGCCCGCGGCCCTGGCGTCGCTGATCTCGACCACGCCCTACGACCGCCTGACCCACAGCTACGGCAAGTCGTTCGCCGATATCGTGCGGATGTTTATGCGCGACGTGCCCCAGCCGCCGGACCTGGTGGCCTTTCCCAGGATCGAGCAGGACGTTGCCGCCGTCCTCGACTGGGCGTCGGGCGCCAATGTCGCGGTGATCCCGTTCGGCGGCGGCTCCAGCGTGGCCGGCGGCGTGGAGCCGGACGTCGGCGACGGCTACGCCGGCACGGTGTCGCTCGACCTGCAATATCTCTGCCAGGTCGTGGAGGTCGACCGGACCAGCCGCGCCGCGCGCATCCAGGCCGGGGCCCTCGGCCCGGAACTGGAGGACCAGCTCAAGCCGCACGGCCTGACGCTGCGCCACTTCCCCCAGAGCCTGCAGCACTCGACCCTCGGCGGATGGATCGCCACCCGCAGCGGCGGGCACTACGCTTCGCTCTACACCCACATCGACGACTTCGTGGAATCCACCCGCACGGTGACGCCGGCCGGGATGCTGGAGACGCGCCGCCTGCCGGGCTCCGGCGCCGGCCCCTCGCCCGACCGGATGATCATCGGCTCGGAGGGGACGCTGGGCGTCATCGTCGAGGCCTGGATGCGGCTGCAGGACCGCCCGGTCCATCAGGCCTCGGCCAGCGTCGTCTTCCCGACCATGGCCACGGCGACGGCGGCGGTCCGGGCTCTGTCGCAGTCGGGCCTGTTTCCCTCCAACTGCCGCCTGCTCGATCCGGCCGAGGCCCGCAACAACGGCGTCGGCGATGGCGCCACGGCGGTCCTGGTGCTGGGCTTCGAGTCCGCCGACCACCCGCTGGACGCCTGGATGGGCCGGGCGCTGGAGCTGGTCTCGGACCACCAGGGCCTGTTCGACGTCGAGGCCGTCGCGCGCTCCCTGGCGCCGACGGCGTCCGGCGGCGGGGGCGGGGGCGGGGGCGAGCACCGTCGCGGCGCGGCCGGTCAGTGGCGCAACGCCTTCATCCGCATGCCCTACTACCGCGACCTGATGGTGGCGCTGGGCGTGATCACCGATACCTTCGAGACCGCCATCACCTGGGACCGGTTCGACGCCTTCTATGCCGGCGTAAAGGAGAGGACGGCGGCGGCGATCCGCGAGATCTGCGGCCACGAGGCCGGCGTCTCCTGCCGCTTCACCCACATCTATCCCGACGGCCCGGCGCCCTATTTCTCCTGGTCGGCGCTCGGCTCGAAGACCGGCAATCTCGCCGATTCCCTGGCCCGGTGGCGGGACATCAAGCAGGCCACCAACGCCATCGTCGTCGACCTCGGCGGCACGGTCACCCATCACCACTCGGTCGGACGCGACCACCGCAGCGGCTATGACCGACAGTCTCCGCCCCTGTTCCGCGGCGCCCTCGCCGCCGCCAAGGCGACCCTCGACCCGGCCGGCGTCCTCAACCCCGGCGTGCTGATCGATCCCCTCGGCCGGCCGCTCGGCGTTCGCGGGGCGCTCGTCGGGATGGTTAGCCGAACACCTTGAAGGCCCAGGCCAGAAGGATCAGGTAGGCCGTCGCCGCCACCCCGGCGTGGACGGCCAGGGTCAGGGTGGCGGTCTGGCGGGACTTGCGGCCGACCATCACCGCCGTGACGCCCGAGATCAGCGCCAGGCCGATCAGGCCCGCGGCGGCGATCCCCAGGGGACTCATCTTGACGGCGGGGTGGCCTAGTCCGCCGCGCAGCACGATCAGCATCGGCTCGAGACTGGCCGCGCCCAGCAGGAAATGAACGCCGATCAGGGTCGGCGGATTGCGCACGCGCTTCAGGTAGCGGAAGCCCATGAAAAGTCCGAGCGCCACCGTGGCGCTGACCAGAAGCACAATCGGGATCGCCAGCATCTCTCCGCTCCCCTGAGATTCAGGGCCGCAGGATTCCCTATCCGCTCTGGATGGGCAATGGCGCCTAGCGGGCGTCGAGCTTTCGCAGATCGCGCCACACAAGGTAGGAGTGGACCACGGTCAGCAGG
>CAIQDO010000612.1 GCA_903870555.1 uncultured Caulobacteraceae bacterium | reverse complement strand
TACCACCGTTGTCAGGCCGCCGGTGAAGCCGCAGAACCAGGCGTCCTTGTAGTCCGAGGTGGTTCCCGTCTTGCCGGCGATGTCATAACCGGCGAACGCGGCCTTCACGCCGGTTCCCGAGACGACCACGGTCCTAAGCATCCGGTTGAGGTCCGACAGCGGCGGATTGGCGATGGTCGAGGTGGCCACCAGCGGCGGACGCGAATAGAGGGTCTGGCCGCCGGCGAGACGGATCCGCTCGACTCCATAGGCAGACACCCGCACCCCGCCATTGGCGAAGGCGTCATAGGCCTGGGCCATTTCCAGCGGCGTCACCAGGGTGGTGCCCAGCGCCATCGCCGGATCGGTATTGACCGGCGAGACGATGCCCAGGCGATGGGCCGTGGCCGCCACGTTCGGGCGTCCGACCTCGTCGGCCAGGCGCGCCGCCACGGTGTTGATCGAATGGGCCAGGGCCGTCTCGAGGGTGATCGGCCCGAGGAATCCGTCCTCATAGTTGGACGGCGACCAGCCATCGATGGTCACCGGCTCGTCCACCACCGGCGAATCGGGCGTGCGCCCCGCCTCCAGCGCGGTCAGGTAGACGAACGGTTTCCACGATGAGCCCGCCTGACGGTGGGCGTCGACGGCATGGTCGAACGGCCCCTGCTGATAGTCGGCGCCGCCGATCATCGCCCGCACCCGGCCGAAACCGTCGAGACTGACCAGGGCCGCCTGAAAGACGCCGCGACTGTGATAACGGCCGAGCACGGTCGATGTCGCCTCGGCGGCCGTCGTCTCGGCCGCCTGGTCGAGGGTGGTCTCGACCACAAGATCGCGCGCCAGCGCGGCGCCGTTGACCATCTTGCGCGTCTGGCCGTCGATCCAGTCAACGAAGTATTGCGCGGGCTCGGCGGCGGCGCGTTTCCAGACGTGAACCGGTTGGGCCAGGGCCCGGTCGCGCTGGACGGTGGTGATGGCGCCGGTGTCGACCATGGCGTCCAGCACCAGACGGGTGCGCTCGGCCGACCGCTCCGGCTGCTCGGCGGGATTGTACTCGGTGGGGGACTTCATCACCGCCGCCAGGCTGGCGGCTTCGCGCAGGGTCAGGCGCGCGGCGGGCTTGTTGTAGAAGCGCCGGGACGCCGCCTCGAGACCATAGGCGCCGGAGCCGAAATAGACCCGGCTCAGGTAGAGGCCCAGGATTTGCGCCTTTGAATAGGTGCGCTCGAGTTCGATGGCGTAGACGATTTCCAACGCCTTGCGCTCCATCGTCTTGTCGGCGCTGAGAAACAGGTTGCGCGCCAGCTGCTGGGTCAGAGTGGAGGCGCCTTGCGCCGCCCTGCCCTTGCCGATGTCCCTGACGATGGCCCCCGCGATGCGCACGGCGTCGAAGCCGTCATGCGAGTAGAAGCGTTTGTCCTCGATCGCGACGAAGGCGGCCGGCTCATAGGCCGGCAGGCGCGCGATATCCACCGGCGGCGCGAACTTCCCGCCGCGCACGCCCAGCACCGCACCGGTGCGGTCCAGATAGGTGATCTGGGGGTCGCGACGGATCGGCGGCAGCGGGGGAAGCTGAGGCGTCTCGGACAGCAGCGATCCGACACTGAGGAGGGTGATCAAGGGCAAACGGGGCACACCGGCTGACGCCTGGACGGCGGTCTTATCCAGGCGCGCCGTTCTGACCCGACCCGGACCTTACGGAAAGATAATTCGGCGTAATGTGCGGTGTTATGTAGCTGCTGGGACAGGGGGCGAAATCCCCCACTTGTTTGCAAGTTGAGAAGTGTGTAGGGTGGCTATCGTTGGGGAATCGCCGTCAGTCGGCGTATTCGTCGTCGGGGTCGTCCGTTCGATAGAAGCCGCCTTGGCGCTGGTCGTAGTACCGCCTGAAGACGCTTCGTCGTTTTACGCCGTCGAAATCCTCGTAGAGCAAGCAGCCCGCAAAGTGCAGCTCGTACCCTTTTGGGTGCATCCAATCGGACATTGCCTCTAGGTACGCAACGTCTTCGTCCGCCGGTATCTCAAAATACCGAGGCTCCCCGCGCGCCAGCGTGGGTGTTTTCAGCGTGTCGTGGGTCGCGGCGGCATGTTCCGAGTCTTGGTGTTTCGATCGCGCCATTCGAGGATAACCCAGCTTTCGATGATCCTGGCCTCAGTGGCGCCGACATTGACCAGAAGGAACGAAACTGATCGCCCTTCGGTGACAAGTGCGTTGTCAGCGGACGAAACAATAAACACGTCGCGCAAAATAACGCGCGGGGAGTTGGTGGCGATAAACTTAGTGCGGTCCAGCCCGTGTCGGCGCTCCTCTAGATCAACCTGGCGGTGAGAAAGCGCAATTTGCGTCCGAGCAAGATTTTCCGCCTCTTTGGCGCGTTGATCGGCTTTTATCAGCAGGAAGATTTGGCTAGACAGCGCAATAACCTGCGCGCCTCCAACAACAATTAGCCAAAACGTAAAATACGCAAGGGAGCGCGTGTAATGAGCGGTGACGGCGGCTTCTTGGTCCGCGAAACTATGGGTGTGGCCTTCTTCCTTGGTTGTGCGATTCAGGCCGCCATCCTTGTGGTTATTGCCGGATGGGAAAAGGAAGGCGGCCGGAACTATGAGGGACAGCAGTAGCGCCGCGAAAAGGCCCGCGCCCCACCATTCGGACGGCCTTAGTCCGGTTCGTGCAGCCGCACGGAATGAGCCCCTATCGCGACCAAGCATGAAACAAAGAACCCCGCAGAGAATCCGCCACGGCTGATCTTATTGCGAAGGTTCGCCTCTGTCTCGGCCACGCCCACGGCGGCCAGCTTGTCCACC
>CAIQDO010000611.1 GCA_903870555.1 uncultured Caulobacteraceae bacterium | reverse complement strand
TCTCGACCGGCCTCAGCACCGCAGCCAGTTCGACCGCTTCATTGTCGACGTCGACCTCGACCGCTGTGAGCACGACGAACAGCAATGTCGCTTCGCTCTCAACGTCCACCTCGACCGGTCTGAGCACCGCGGCGAGCGCCACGGCGTCGCTGTCCACGCTTGAAACCGCCGACGTCACGTCCCTGTCGACGGGCCTTTCCACGGGCCTGAGCACGGCGGCCAGCTCGACGGCGTCCTTGTCGACGTCGACCTCCACCGGCCTGAGCACCGCGGCGAGCGCCACGGCGTCGCTGTCCACGCTCGAAACCGCCGACGTTACGTCCCTGTCGACGGGCCTTTCCACCGGCCTGAGCACGGCGGCCAGTTCGACCGCATCGCTCTCCACCTCCACCTCGACCGGCCTGAGCACGACGAACAGCAGGGTCGCCTCTCTCTCCACCTCGACCTCCACCGGCATCGTTTCCCTGTCGACCGGGATCAGCACGACCTCGAGCAACTTGGCCAGTCTCTCCACCACCATCGCCCCGTTCACGGCTTCGGCCGGAGCGGCGACGGCGGCGGGCGCGACGGTTCAGGGTACGGTTCTCGGCGGCGGCGGCGCGGGATCGCTTCAGTCGGCGGGCGGCGCCTACAACAGCTCGACGCTGAAGACCGTCACGGCGGCCGGATGCACGGTCGCCAACGGGCCGGACTCCACAGCGACCGGTCTCTGCGCCGGCGCCGGGTCGATCTCGGGGCTGAATGGGGCCGTGGTCACCACCTCTGCTCCGGGCGCCTCGGCCTACGGCGCCTATGCCCAGGCCCAGGCGGCCGACACGACGGCGATCGGCTTCCGCGCCATCGCCGCCAAGGCGGGCGATGTGGCTCTCGGCTATCAGGCTCAGGCCACCGGTGATCCGGCGACGGCCATCGGGGCCAACTCTCTCGCCTCGGGCTCCAATGCGGTCGCGCTCGGCGCTTCGGCCACGGCCAGCGGCGCCAACTCGGTGGCTTTGGGCGCCGGTTCGGTGGCGGCGGAAGCCAACACCGTTTCGGTGGGCTCGGTAGGCGCCGAGCGGCGCATCACCAATGTGGCGCCCGGTGTGAACCCGACCGATGCGGTGAACGTCGCCCAACTGACCACGGTGCAGAACTTCGCCTACAGAACCGCCCGCTACGCCTACTCCGGCATCGCGGGCGCGACGGCCCTGTCGATGATCCCGCCGATCGAGCCTGGGAAGCACTTCTCCCTGGGCGTCGGGTTCGGCGACTACCGCGGCTATGGCTCCTTCGCCATCGGCGCGACCGGTCGCATCAACGAGTACCTGACGGTCAAGGGCGGCGTCAGCATCACCAACAACGACCCCGCCTTCGGCGTCGGCGCCGCGGTCAGCTGGTAGTTCGGATTGGTTCAGGACTCTTGACGGCGGAGAGCCGTCGAGAGTCTCTCGCCCACGATGACGCGGCGGCCCGGTCGGGCCGCAGCGTCATCGTGTTCCGGACCGAGTCCTGCCCTGAGCGAGTGGCCCACGCGGAACGAGTTGAATGCGCATAGGCATCTCGGTGCTGACCCACGAAGGCCAGAACATCTGGGCCAACGGGCTTGGGCAGAACGTCTTCCATCTTGCCCGCCTGATGAGGGCGCTGCCGTTCGTTCAGGACGTCATCCTGATAAATTGCGGCGACCGACCGGCGTTTTCGGTTGAAGCGGCGCCGGGCGTTACCGAATTCGCGCTGGTCACGCCGCAGGAAGCGACGGAGCGACTTGACGTCGTCATTGAGATGTCCGGCGGACTGAATGTCGAGTGGCTGGATCTGATGCGCGCCAGGGGCGCCAAGGTCGTCTTTCACATCTGCGGGCAGCCCTATGCGGCCCTGGTTGAACCCACGGTGTTCGGCGTTTCCGGCTACTTTTCGCGGCCCGATCGCTGCGACGCCGTGTGGGTTCTGCCCAAGGACCGGCCCTTCATCCCGATGCTGGAGGCGCTGCACCGCTGTCCCGTTTTCGAAACGCCGTTCATCTGGAACGCCGCCTTCCTGGAGCAACGGATCAAGGATGTCTCGGCGTCGGGACTCTCGTTCGGCTTCAATCCGTCCGTCGACGGTCAGGACCGGAAAGGTCTCCGAGCGGCGATTTTCGAGCCGAACATTTCGGTCACCAAGACATCGACGATCCCGATGCTGATCTGTGACGAGGCCTATAGGCGAAACCGAGCGGCGATCTCAGAGATGCGCATCCTCAATTCGGTCCAGCTGCGCGACCACCCGACGTTCACATTCCTGAACAATTCTCTGGACCTGACCCGTGACGGCAAGACGGTGCTCGATCAACGGCATGACTTTCCCAGCTACATGGCCCAGCACGCCGATCTTGTGGTGACCCACCACTGGGACAACCCGCAGAATATCCTCTATCTGGACGCCCT
>CAIQDO010000610.1 GCA_903870555.1 uncultured Caulobacteraceae bacterium | reverse complement strand
GCGGAATATTTGCCGTGTCGTGGAAGACGCCGACGACAACCGGACCGTTCGTCGTCTTTGCGAAGGCGATCCAATAGGGGACCCTGCTTCGTCCATAGAAAGCCGAGATCGGCAAGTCCGGGATAGGGCCTCGGCGCGGCCAGGAAGTCGTCGGGGTCGTTCGCGTATCGCTCGCGGGCTGCCTCCAGGCTCTCGACAAGGCGGTCGATAGCGCGGTCACGGCCCAGCGCGGCGTAGTGGTCAGCCAACGCTTCGAGCGCCGCCTCGGCGGCCTTCGAGAGTGGGATCACACGGGGTCGCCAGTCACCCGCGGCTTGCCGGTTCGATCTCGCCGGATCAACGCCGCCACGCCGCGCAACCGATCGAGCACCGGACCGAGCGGCGCGACGCGGCCCTCGGCGATATCCAGCCGGCTCTGGTCGAGCATGGCTCGGACAGCGGCCTCATCGGTGTTCGGCGAACCGAGGTTTCGGCTATCCATATCCGGTCTCCTGAGCGAAGAGATACCACGGCGGACATCGGGCGTCACCCGCCGGCCGTCACTCACCGCGCCGCGCCATCAAGCCCCGACAGCGTGGCGTAGGACGGCGCCATGGTCGTCTGCAGCGCCTTGGCCGTCGCCTGCGCCTCCCGCATCACCCGCAGCACGTTCGCGCCTGCGACCTTGGTCAGGTCGGCGTCGCTCCAGCCCCGGCGGGCCAGTTCAGCGAGGAGGTCGGGGTATTTGTCGACGCCGTCCAGCCCCTGCGGCGTATCCGTGATGCCGTCGAAATCCGAGCCAATGCCCACGCAATCCACGCTGCAAACCTTGGCGATGTGTTCGATGTGGTCCGCCACCATGGCCAGGGTCACCGGCGGGGCCGGGTGCGCCTTGACCCAGGCCGTCATCGCTTCCTTCGCCTTGTCCGGCTGGCCGATGTAGCGGCCAGCGTAGGGCGGCGCGTTGTTGCGCGCCTGTTCGGCCGCCATCTCGTCAGCCCACAAGGCGCTATCCTGCGACACATAGGACGTCGCGAAGGTGACCATCACCACGCCGCGGTTGCGCTTCACCAACGCCAGGACCTCGTCCGGCACGTCGCGGGGGTGGTCGTCGATCGCCCTGGCTCCGGAGTGGGAGAAGATCACCGGCGCCCGGCTGGTCGCGAGCGCGTCTTCCATGGTCTTGGGCGAGACGTGGCTGAGGTCGACCAGCATGCCCAGGCGGTTCATCTCCAGCACCACCGCCTTGCCGAACGGGGTCAAGCCGTTGTGCCGGGGATCGGCGGTGGCCGAGTCCGCCCAGTCCGTATCGGTGGTGTGGGTCAGGGTCATGTAGCGCGCGCCGGCCGCATAGAGTTGGCGCAACACCGGCAGGCTGTTGTTGATCTGGTGGCCACCCTCGACGCCGATCAGCGACGCGATCCTGCCGGCGGCATGGATTCTGACGATGTCGTCGGCGCTGTAGGCGGTCTCGAACACGTCCGGATAGCGGGCGCTCAGATCCTTGACGAGATCGATCTCCTCAAGCGTGAGCTGCACGGCGGCGGGGCCCTGCACCTCGGTGGGGATCCACACCGACCAGAACTGCCCGCCCAGGCGGCCGGCCTTCAGCCGGGGGATATCGGTCATCAGGCCGGGCGCGTCCGGATCGGACGCCGGCGGCGGCGTATGCGAGGTGTCGGTCCGAAGATCGATCTTCGTCGGATCGCCGCCGAAACGCGCGTGAATTTCCCAGGGCAAATCGTTGTGGCCGTCGATCAGCGGCGTCGCCTTCAGGACGTTTTCCACCCGCGCCCTGATTTTCGGTTCGGCCGGGTCCGGCTGACCCGCGAGGGCCATCGCCGCGACGGCGCTCAGGACAAGAGTGATGGGCATAGCAGTCGGTCTTCCTTGC
>CAIQDO010000609.1 GCA_903870555.1 uncultured Caulobacteraceae bacterium | reverse complement strand
GGCGCGGTGTCGAGGCCGTGCTCGGTCAGCCAGGCGTCGTTGAAACAGGTGCTGCGGTAGCGCTCGCCGGAGTCGCACAGCAGCGACACCACCGCCCCGGCCTCGTCCCGCTCGGCCATCTCCCGCACCAGGGCCATGCAGGCGATCAGGTTGCAGCCGGTCGAGCCCCCGACCAGCTTGCCGATCCGCCGCGACAGCACCCTTGCGGCGGCGATGCTGGCGACATCGGGCACGGCGTAGGCCCGGTCGATCAGCTCCGGGATGAATGACGGCTCGCAACGCGGCCGGCCGATGCCTTCGATCAGCGACGATGGCCCGTCGACGGCGACCACCGACCGGTCGGCGAGATGGCGGTGGAACACCGAAGCCTCGGGATCCGCCAGGGCGATGCGGGTGGGCAGGTTCCTGTACCGCACATGGCGGGCCAGGGTCGCGGAGGTGCCGCCGGTGCCGGCGCCGACGACGATCCAGGCGGGAACCGGCGAGGGCTCGCTGGCCATCTGGCTGAAGATCGACTGGGCGATATTGTTGTTTCCCCGCCAGTCGGTGGCCCGCTCGGCGTAGGTGAACTGGTCCATGTAGTGACCGCCCAGTTCCGCCGCGAGCCGGGCGCTCTCGACATACATCTGGGAGGCGTCATCGACGAAATGGGCCTCGCCGCCCTGGAAGGCGATCTCGGCCAGCTTCTCGCGGGAGGTCGAGCGGGGCGTGACGGCAATGAACCGAAGGCCGAGGCGCCGGGCGAAATAGGCCTCCGAAACCGCCGTCGAGCCACTGGAAGCCTCGACGATCACCGTATCCGGGCCGATCCAGCCATTGACCAGGGCGTAGAGGAACAGCGACCGCGCCAGCCGGTGCTTGAGGCTGCCTGTCGGGTGGGTCGATTCGTCCTTCAGATAGAGGGCGATCCTGGGAACCGCCGGCATGGCCACATGTAGCAGGTGGGTGTCGGCAGAACGCGTGTAGTCGGCCTCGATCTTGCGCACCGCCGCGTCGACCCAGGCGCGATGGCGCGTTCCGTAATCCCGCATTAGGCTGTCCCGTCCGCCAAAGTTGCCTTGCCGCTAGACCACCGGCGCGACGACTTCAAAGGAAGTCTGGCGGGCCAGGGCCGCGTCGCGGCCGATGGCGCGGGCGGCAGCGGCGTGGGCGACGATGGTCAGCAGGAAGAACGGCGACAGCGCATAAAGAGCCAGCTGCAGCGAGACGGCCCCGTGGGCCGGAGCCAGCATGTCGCTGACCTTGCCGATGAACACCGGCCCGCCGCCCAGGCCGATCAGGTTGAGCACGAACAGCAGCAGGGCCGAGGACGCCCCCCGCTGGTTGGGGGCGACCGCGTTCTGGACCACGGTGATGGCCGGGGCGAGGTACATGGCGTTGAGCATCGCCGGCACGGCCAGGAACATCAGGGCCAGCGGCCAGGTCGGCGCCCAGACGAACAGCAGGAAGAACGGCAGGGAGACGCAGAACGCGGCCATCGGCACCCAGGCGTAGGCCCGATGATCCCGTTTGCCGAAGCGGTCGACGAGCCAGCCGCTGCCGAAGGTGCCGAACACCCCGGCGGCGCCCACCAGAAGGCTGTAGTAGAGGGCGAGATCGGCTCGATCCATATGCTTGATGCGGATCAGGAACGACGGGCTCCAGTTGAGCATGGCGTAGCCGACGAAGGCCGACAGGCCGCTCGACAGGGCGGTGAGCCGCAGCACCGGATTGGCGAAGAACAGGCCGATGGTCTGGCCGAGCGGCAGGCCGGGCGCGTGATGCGCCTCGCCGTCCGCCTTGGCGTCGAACCGGCCGCGGACGGGCTCGCGGATCAGCAGCAGCACCAGCAGGGCCAGGACCACACCGGGGATGCCGACGGCGAAGAACGCCATCCGCCAGCCGTAGTGCTTGTCGATCCACGCCCCGGCGCCGGAGCCGATCATCGTGCCGACCGGCACCCCGAGGGTGTAGATGGCCAGGCCCACACCCCGTGCCCGGGCCGGGAAGTAGTCGGCCAGCACCGAATAGGCCGGCGGCGATCCGCCGGCCTCGCCAACGCCGACGCCGAGCCGCGCCAGGGTCAGGGTCGGGAAGCTGACCGCCAGGCCACAGGCGGCGGAGGCCAGGCTCCAGGCGGCGCAGGCGATGGCGATGATCCGCACTCGGTGGGTGCGGTCGGCCAGCCAGGCGATCGGGATGCCCAGGACGGTGTACATCAGGGCGAAAGCCAGCCCCGACACCAGGCCAAGCTGGGTGTCCGTCAGGTGAAGCTGGGCCTTGATCGATTCCTGCAGGATCGACATCAGCTGCCGGTCTAGGAAGTTGCAGGTGTAGACCACCGACAGCAGGCCGGCGACGAAAAAGGCGTAGGGCGTGGCGTCGCCCTGGTCGTGGCTCAAGTCCGCTTTCAATCCCGTATCCCCCCGTGGCGCCCAGCGCGGAGCGACAGTGCCATCCCCTGGCCGTGCGCGCCAGCACCGCGGGCGGCGGCCGGAGGCCTTGAGGAAAATCCTAGGCCCCGCCGGGCGAAGCGCCCTAATCTCAAAACGCATGCACGCCGACTTCACCTTCATCCATGCCGCGGACATCCACCTGGACAGTCCGCTCGCGGGGCTGACGGCGCGCAACCCCGAATTCTCGGCCCTGGTGCGCGGGGCGACGCGGCGGGCGTTCGCCAATGTGGTGGATCTGGCCATCGCCGAGGGCGCGTCCTTCGTCATCATCGCCGGCGACCTCTATGACGGCGCCTGGAAGGACCAGTCGACCGGCCAGTACGCCATCGCCCAGCTGGCCCGCCTGACGCGGGCCGGCGTCCGCGCCTTCATCGCCTTCGGCAACCACGACGCCGAAAGCCGCGTTTCGCGCCACCTGACCACGCCGCCGGGGGTCCACCGCTTCGACAACCGGCGCTGCGACACCGTCGTGCTGGAGGAATATGGCGTCGCCATCCACGGCCGCAGCTACCGCGAGGCGGCGACCACCGAGGATCTCAGCGCCAGCTACGCCGCGCCCACGCCTGGGCTGCTCAACATCGCCGTTCTGCACACCGCCCTGGAAGGGGCGGCGGGTCACGCCAGCTACGCCCCCTGTGTGCTGGGCGAACTGCGCGCGCGCGGCCACGACTATTGGGCGCTGGGCCACGTCCATGAGCGCAGCGTGCGCTGGAAGCATCCCTTCGTCGTCTACCCGGGCAACACCCAGGGCCGGCACGCGCGCGAGACCGGCGCCAAGGGGGCGATGGTAGTCAAGGTGCGCGACGGCGTGATCGCCTCGGTGGAGCACCGGGCCTGCGACGACGTGCGCTGGCTGCGCGCCGACCTCGACGCCGAGGCGGCGAGCGACATGCCCGACCTGCTGCACGGCGTCGGCGCGGCCCTTCGGGACGCCCTGCGCGGCGCCGACGGCCATCCCGCCGCCGCCCGACTGACGATCCGCGCCCGCGGCGCCCTGGGCCGAAAACTGGCCGCCGATCCGGATTGGTTCGAAGCGGAGACCCGGGCCCAGGCCGCGGCCCTGTCGGAGAGCCTGTGGATCGAGAAGACCCGTATCGAACAGACCGATGACGGTTTTGGCGGCGGGCTGCCGCCGGAGCTGGCCGCCCTGATGGCCCAGGCCGACACGGACGCCGACTGCCTGCGGGCGATCCGGGCGGCTGTGGGCCCGCTACTGGACAAGTTGCCGCCGGAGATCGGCGACGCCGAGGTCGCGCCCCTGACAGCGGCGGCGCGGTCGGGCGATCTGGCGGCGTTGGTCGCCGCGGCGCGGGAGACCCTGGAAGCCCGGCTCGGCGAGGCGGACGCCTGATGCGCCTGCGCCAGCTGGAACTGATCCGCTATGGCGGCTACGCCGACCGGGCGCTCGATTTCGGCGACGGCGCGACCGACCTGCACCTGATCGTCGGCGCCAATGAGGCCGGCAAGTCGACCCTGCTGGCGGCCATCGGAGACTGGCTGTTCGGCTTCCCGGGCCAGACCACCCAGGACTGGCGGTTCGACTACAGGGACCTACGCATCCTGGCGGTGGTCGAGCAGGCCGGTCAGAGGCTGGAGGCGATCCGGCGCAAGGGCAATAAGAACACCCTGCTGGGCCCGGACGGCGCCGCCCTGGCCGACGACGCCCTGTCGGCCCTGATCGGGGGGGTCGACCGCCTGGGCTTCGAGCGATTGTTCGGCCTCGACCACGCCAAGCTGCGGCTCGGCGGACAGGCCATCCTCGACGGCAAGGACGACGCGGCCCGGGCGATGTTCGAGGCCGGCACGGGCCTGGCGTCAGTCACCGCCGAGCTCAAGCGCCTGGAGAGCCGCTGCGCGTCCCTGTTCAAGCCCAGCGCTTCCAACCCCGAGGTCAACCGCCTGCTGCGCGAGCGCGCCGAGGCCCTCAAGACCGTCCGCGACAGCAGCCTCGGCGACGCCGACCTGACGCGAATCAAGGACACCCAGGCCGATGCCGAGCGGCGGCGGGCGGACCTGACCGCGGAGGGCGAGGCCCTGACCGCCCGGGCCAACGCCGCCGAGCGGGTGGCGCGCACAAGGGCGCCGCTCAGCCGGCTGGCCGCGGCGCGCGAGGGGCTGGACGCCCTCGGCTCCCTCCCCGTCCTGTCGCCGGACGCCGAGGCGCGGCTGCGCGAGGCGCGGGCCGAACGGGCCACGGCGATCGAACTGCGGGCGGCCCAGACCGACAAGGCCCAGACGGCGGCGGAGGCCCTGACCCGGCTGGTCCCGCCCGAGGCGATCCTCGCCGCGCGGTCGCGGATCGAGGCCCTGGCCGAACAGCGGCCGGCGGTGGACAAGGCCCAGGACGACCGGCCCCGGCGGATCGCCGAACTGGAGCGGATCGACGCCGCCCTGGCCGCCGCCCGCGCCGAGGCCGGACTGCCGGCCGGCGCCGACCTGCCGTCGGACGCCTGGCGCCGGCGCGCCCGGACCCACCTGGACGCCTGGCGGGCCCTGGACCAGCGCGCCGCCAAGCTGGCCGCCGACCGGGCCGAACAGGCCGCCGATGGCGAGGCCCGCTTGGCCGAGCTGGCGGTCCAGGCGCGCAAGACGGCCGAACGCCTCGCCGCCGGACTGTCGCGGCTCGGCTGGACCGGAACGCCGGCCGATCTCGCCGGCGCCCGCCTGCCCGCCCCGCCCGAGGCGGCCGAGTACGGCCGGCGGATCGACCAGGCGCGCGAGGGCCTGAAGACCGCCCTGGACGCGGCCGAAACCGCCCGGCTCGAGGCGGCCCGCCAGCAGCGCCGGATCGAGATCCTGACCCAGGGGCCGCAACTGCCCACCCCCGAGGCGGTCGCCGCCGCCCGCGCGACGCGAGACGCGGCCCTGGCCGAGGTCCGCCGCCGACTCGCCGAACCGCGCCGGGCGGACGACGGCGAGGCCGGCCTCCATCTGGCGGAGGGTGTCCTCCACGCCGACGCCCTGGCCGATCGCCGCGACGGCGAATCCCAGCGTCTGGCGGAATACGCCCTGGCCGCCGACGCCCTGGCTGCCGCCGGGGACGGCGGCGAGGCCGCGGCGCGGGCGGCGGACCGTTGGCGCGCGGCCCTGGCCGAGGCGGAAGGCGCCTGGGCGACGGTCCTGGCCGAGGCCGGCCTGCCCCGCACCCTGCTACCGGCCGGTTTCGAATCCTGGCGGGCCGATCGGCTTCGGATTCTGGAGGAGGCCGCCGCCGCGAGCGAGCCGCCCCCGTCGCTCGCCCTGGATCGCCGGGCCGCCGCCCTGGACCGGGAGGCCGACCAGATCGTCCGCGACCGCGCCGACCTGGACCGCGACCGCGACCGCCTGCGGGCCGAGGTCGACGCCGCCTGGCCAGATCCGTCCAGACTGGCCGACGCCCTGGCCGCCCTGGACGCGGTGGTGGCGGACGCCGGCAAACGCGGCGGCGTCGCCCAGCAGCTTGAGGGGATCGACCGGGATCTGCGCGCCTTCGCCGCCGATGTCGCCGCCCTGCTCTCCGAGTTGGACCGGCCGCCGCATCCGCGAGCCGGCGAGACCGTGCGCGGCCTGGCGCGGGACCTGGCCGACGCCGTCAAGATCGCGTCCGACATCGGCCGATGGACCGCCGAGGCCGAGGCCGCCGCCGCCGCCCTGAAGACGGTCGACCGCCGACTGGCCGCGGCGGAGGGGGGGATCGCGGCCCTGGCGGCCGCCGCCGGCGCCGCCGACGAGACGGCGCTCGACGCGGTTCTGGCCGCCTGCGCCCGGGCGCTCGAACACCGCAAGGCCGAGTCGGCGGCGCTGGACGATTTGGCCGATCTGGGCGAGGGCCGCGATCTCGCCGATCTGCGGGCGGACGCCGCCGCCCTGTCGCCCGATGACGCCGCCGCCGCCCGCGACTCCATCGGCCGACGGCGTCAGGAGATCGATCTCGAGCGCGAGGCGATCGGCCGATCCCTGGCCGAGACCCAGGCCGCCTTCGACCACGCCGCCAGGACCACCGAGGCCGCCGACGCCCAGCAGGCCGCGGCCGACGCCGGCGCCGCCCTGGCCGCCAGCGCCGAGCGCTATGTCGAGACCGCCGCCGCCGCCGCCCTGCTCAAGTGGCTGGTCGAACGCCACCGCGCCGGCGCCCAGGCGCCGCTGCTGGCCCGCGCCAGCGACCTGTTCGCGACCGTCACCGCCGGCTCCTTCGTCCGCCTCGCCCTCGACTATGACGACGACGACCGCCCGCGCATCGTCGCGGTGCGGCCGGACGGCTCACGCGTCGGGGTGGAGGGGATGAGCGAGGGCACGCGCGATCAGCTGTTCCTCGCCCTGCGCCTGGGCGCCCTGCAGGGTCACCCCGGCGGCTCGCCCCTGCCCCTGGTCTGCGACGACCTGCTGATCACCAGCGACGACGCCCGCGCCGGCGCCATCCTCGGCCTGCTCAAGGCCGCCTCGGCCTCGATGCAGGTGCTGGTGTTCACCCACCACGACCACATCGTCGACGTGGCGGGCCGGGCGATCGGGGCGGAGGGGTTCCGGCTTCACCGGCTGGCGGCGGGGGGCTGACGTTCAGCTCAGGCGTCGATGGTCACGCGCCGCATGTGCCGCCGCTGGCCGGGATAGTCGTTGAGCGCGAAATGCCAGACCGAGCGATTGTCCCAGAAGGCCACCGAGCCGGGCGTCCAGGCGAAGCGGCAGGTGAAGCCCTCGAAGCGGCAATGGTCGAACAGGAAGTCCAGCAGCGGCCGGGACTCCCGCTTGGTCCAGCCGTCGAAACGCATGGTGAAGGCCGGGTTGACATAGAGCGCCTTGCGGCCGGTCTCCGGGTGGACCAACACGACGGGGTGGACGTATTCACCCACGGCCCCCTCGGCCTCGACCACCGACATCGACTGGCGCTTCTGGGCCGAGTGGCCCTTGGCGGAATATTCGCGGCCGGCGGAGTGCACCGCGTTCAGGCCCTCCAGAGTGGCTTTCAGACCGGGCGACAGGGCGTCGTAGGCGGCGGCCTGGCTGGAGAACAGGGTGTCGCCGCCCCAGTCCGGCAGCTCGACGGCGTAGAGGATCGAGGCGATGGCGGGCCTGGGCAGGAAGCTCATGTCCGAGTGCCAGCCGCCGCCGAAGTTCACCTTGTCCTGCGGCTCCTTGATGATCTCCATCACCTCGGGCTGTCCGGCCATGCCGGCGACATAGGGATGGATGTTCAACGGACCGAACCGGGCGCCGAACCGCACCTGGGCCTCCGGCGTCAGGGACTGGTCTCGGAAAAACACCACCTGGTGCTCGACCAGGGCCTGGCGAATGGCGGCGATGGTCCGGTCGTCCAGCGGCTCGGAGAGATCGACGCCGCCGATCTCGGCGCCGAGGGCGCCGGCCAGACGACGGATCGAAAGATTGTCAGCGGCCACGGGGGGCTCCTTCGCACTTGGCGGCGTCGTAGGGTTCGACATGACCCATCATCTCGGGCCTCTTCAAGAGGCAAGGATGCGTAGGGCCGACCCGCCCATCACATGAAGTTGCGCGTATGGAGGTCCGAAAGCCGTTGGGCGTCGTCCGGCGCGAAGCCCAGCCGCAGCAGCCGGGCCTTGCGGCCGGCCGCCATCTCCAGCTTCAGCCGCCCCACCGCCTCATGGCCCCGCGCCACGGCGTCCGGGGTCAGGGCGCCGGCGGCCAGCAGCACCAGGGCGTCGAACACCTCCTCGTTCAGCCCCGCCGTCTCGGCCAGATCATCGTGGCGTTGCTCGACGGCGCTTTGCAGCCGGGTCTGATAGCCGGGCTGCGCCGCCAGCCGATGCTCCAGATGGGCCATGCCGAAGGCGACATGGCGCGCCTCGTCGCGCGCCGCCAGCCGACAGATCTGGCGCGTCACAGGGTCGGGCGCGTGGTCGCACAGGAAGTTCAGCAGGGTGATGAAGCTGCCCTCGCCCAGCACCGACAGCAGGAAGGTCGCGGTGGAGAAATCGGGGGCCCGCAGCAGGCTGTGCAGCGAGGCCTGGCCGCCGGCCGTCGACAGCATCGGGGCGTGGCCGCGCAGGCCCAGGCGGCGGGTGAACACCTCGATGTGGCGGGCCTCGTCGGCGCATTGCAGCGCCAGCACCTGCTGCACCTCGCGGTACTGGGGATGAACCTGACCCAGGTGCCGCGCCGGCACGACCAGGGCGGCGTTCTCGTTCTCGATCAGATAGGTCATCACCTGCGCCACCGCCGCCTCGATCGCGGGCGGCAGGTCGAAGGGCGCGTCCCAGTCGATGGCGGTCTGCGGGTCCCACTGCCCCGCCGCCGCCTGGCGGTAGAGCTCGCCGGCCGTGGCGGCCCAGATCTCGTCGCGGGTTCTCAAGGTGAAGGCGATCGGCGGGCTTCCCGCCTCCACCGTGGCGCCGCGCGCGGCGAGGCCCCAGGCGGGGTCGGCCTGGGCGGCGGGCAGGTCCCCCGGCGCCAGTTGCGACTGGCCGGTGTCCATCGCGCCCAGCCAGCGGCCCTCCGCCCAGGGTCCGCGCGTCACCACCGCCTCGATCGCGCCGTCCGGCG
>CAIQDO010000608.1 GCA_903870555.1 uncultured Caulobacteraceae bacterium | reverse complement strand
TGGCGGTGAGTGTGGGATTCGAACCCACGTTAGAGTTTCCCTAAACACGCTTTCCAAGCGTGCGCCTTCAACCACTCGGCCAACTCACCATCCAGGCGCCGGGCCCGGGGGCCCCTCGCGGAAGGCGCGCAATATACGCATCGAAGGCCCCGCCACAAGCGAAGATGACCCCGTGCGGCATGGAAGTTGGGGAGGAAAGGCCTTATCTCTCGTGCGTCGCAACCTCAGAGGCCCGCCATGTCGTTTTTTCGCAAGACCGCCGAGCCGGTGACGGCCGCCACCGCCCTGCCGGGGCGTGATTTCGCCATTCCCACCGCCGAGCGCTCGTTCATCAACGGCCGTCCGCTCAAAGGGCCCTATCCGGAGGGCCTGGAGGTCGCCGACTTCGCCATGGGCTGTTTCTGGGGCGTCGAACGCAAGTTCTGGCAGCTGCCGGGCGTATGGGTGACGATGGTCGGCTATGAGGCCGGCGTCACGCCCAACCCGACCTATCAGGAGACCTGCACCGGCCGCACCGGCCACACCGAGGCGGTGCGGGTGGTTTTCGATCCCGCCGTGATCTCCTACGCAGCTCTGCTGAAGGCCTTCTGGGAAGGTCACGACCCGACACAGGGCATGCGCCAGGGCAATGACATCGGCAGCCAGTACCGCTCGGGGATCTACACCGCTTCGCCCGAGCAGGCCGCCGCCGCCGCCGCCTCGCGCGACGCCTATCAGGGCGCCCTGACCGCGGCGGGCCGCGGCAGGATCACCACTGAGATCGCCCCCGCCGGGCCGTTCTATTTCGCCGAGGACTATCACCAGCAATACCTGGCCAAGAACCCGGACGGCTATTGCGGCATCGGCGGCACTGGCGTGGTCTGCCCGATCGGCGTCGGCGTCTCGGCCTGACGACCCGGCCGTGACTCCGGAGGCGTTCGACGCGGCCTGCCGGGCGTTGCCGGCGGTGAGCATGGATATCCAGTGGGGCGACGACCAAGTCTACAAGGTCGGCGGGCGGATGTTCGCCGTCTATGGCCCCGCCCACGACGGCGTGTCGCTCAAGGTCAGCGACATCGCCTATGAGGCCCTCACCGAGAGCGGCGTGGCCCGGCCGGCGCCCTACCTGGCGCGGGCCAAGTGGGTGCGGTTCGACAGCCTCGCCGGGATGGACGACGCCGAGACCGGCGGCTGGCTGGCCAACGCCCACGCCCTGGTGGCGGCGAGGCTGACGAAGACCTTGAGGCGCAGCCTCGGCCTGACGGCCTAGTCTTCCTCGATCAGCCCCAACCCTTGCGGGTCGCCCATCACCAGGGCGGTGACGGCGGCCAGGCCCATGATGGCGGCGACATAGAGGAAGAATCCAGATTCCCGGCCGGCCTGTTTGAAGGCCAGGGCGGCGTATTCGGCGGTGCCGCCGAACACGGCGTTGGCCATGGCGTAGGGCAGGGCGACGCCCAGGGCCCGCACCCGGGTGGGAAACAGCTCGGCCTTCACCACCGCATTGACCGCCGTGTAGCCTGTCAGGAACACCAGGGCGGCGCAGATCAGGGCCAGGGCGACCAGGGCGCTGTGGGTCGAGGCGATGCCGGTCATGATCGGCCAGACGGTCAGGGCGCCCAGGGCGAAGCCTATGGCCATCAGCCGCGTGCGCCCGATCATGTCGCCGACCCAGCCCAGCAACGGCTGGACCAGCAGATAGATGACCAGGGAGGCGAAGGTGATCAGCGTCGCCTCGTCCTTGGGAAAGTGGCCGCTGTTGGTCAGGTATTTCTGCATGTAGGTGGTGTAGCAATAGAAGGCGAGCGAGCCGCCGGAGGTGAGGATGAAGATCACCGTCGTCTCGCGCGGGTGGTCGAGGAACAGGCTCAGGGCGCCCGACTGCTTGGCCGGGGCGGCGTGCGCCGTCGCGAAGGCGGCGGTCTCCTCCAGGCCCATCTGGATCGCGAACACCACCACCGCCAGGGCCGCGCCGATGACGAAGGGGATACGCCAGCCCCAGGCGTTCAGGTCGGCCGGGCTCATCAGCCGCTGCAGCACGATCAGTACCGCCAGGGCGGTGATCTGGCCGCCGATCAGGGTGACGAACTGGAACGACGACCAGAAGCCGCGCCGCTTCGAGCCGGCCATCTCCGACATGTAGGTGGCGCTGGCGCCGTATTCGCCGCCGACGCTGAGGCCCTGAAGCAGCCGGGCCAGGGTCAGGATCGCCGGAGCGAACACGCCGATGCGGTCGTGGCCGGGGACCACCGCCACCATGAGTGAGCCCAGGCACATCAGGGCCACCGAGGCTGTCAGGGCCGCCTTGCGCCCGGCGCGGTCGGCGTAGAGTCCGAAGATCCAGGCGCCCACCGGCCGCGCCAGGAAGCCGACGGCGAAGATGGCGGCCGTTTGCAACAGCTGGGCGGTCTGGTCGCCCTTGGGAAAGAAGGTCTTGGCGAAATAAAGGGAGAAGGCGGCGTAGGCGAACCAGTCGTACCATTCGACCAGGTTGCCGGCCGAACCGCCGAGGATGGCCCGCACCCTGGCCAAAGGCGCCATCGCCGCGCCCGTCGTTCCGGAACGTTTACCCGCCTTGGTCATGAAGCTCCCCGATCAGGCCGAACTCCATGCACGATCAGCAGTCCAGCGACAAACCCTCGGGCGCCATCTCGGGTGCGGGCATGCGCGACTGCCCCGACTGCAATGTCCCGCGGTCCAACGTGGCCATCAGCGTGAACACCAGCGTTCGGGCGTCGAGCCCCTTTGGCAGCTTGCCGGCGAAGTGCAGCATCAGCGGGCCATGCAGCGCGGCCCAATAGACGTGGGCGACGAGCACCGGGTCGCCGACGATCAGGCGCGCCGCCATCTCGTCCTTCAACTGCAGCATCATCGTCCGCCGCGAACGCTCGCCTGCCCGGACCAGGTCGGGGTAGTTCGCCTCGTTGGGCTGGGTGATGGCGAACATCAGCTTGTAGGCCTCGGGATTGTCGAGGGCGAAGCGGACATAGGCGTCGGCGATGGCGGCCGCCCGCTCATTCGGCGGCGAAAGCGCGTAGGCCTGCTCTAGAACTTCAGCATGCCGGTCGAAGGCGCGGGCGCGCACCGCCGCGAGGATCGCCTCCTTGTCGGCGAAGTAGCGATAGGGCGTCATCGGGCTCACGCCCACGGCCGCCGCCAGTTGGCGGATGGTCACCGTCTCGGCGCCATGGTCGGCGAACATCCGCTCGGCGGCGTCGCACAGGCGGTCGCGGAAATCGGCGATCTCGGCGGGGGACAGAACCTTGGGCAAGGAGGGAGACTCACAGGCGCGTGATGACGAAGATTTCGCTTGCCACACCATAGGCCTTACGCCATAAATTTACAACGTAAGACGTAAATCCTTAAAGCGTATATCAGGGGCAGGGGCGCTCACATGGACGGATCTCAACGCATCAATCCCTATCTGTCGGGCAACTACGCGCCGGTGCGCGACGAGGTCGACATCGAGATGACGGTGACCGGGGCGCTTCCCCGAGCGCTGAACGGGGCCTTCTACCGCAACGGGGCCAATCCGCAGTTCGAGCCGGCCGACGACTACCACTGGTTCAGCGGCGACGGCATGATCCATGGCGTCTACGTCGAGGATGGCACGGTCCGCTACCGCAACCGCTATGTGCGCACGCCCAAGTGGGTGGTCGAGAACACCGCCGGACGCCGGCTTTATGGGACGTTCGGCAACCCGATGACCACCGATCCCTCGGTGCTGGGAACCGACGGCGGCGTGGCCAACACCCACATCGTCTGGCACGCCGGCAAGCTGATGGCGCTGGAGGAGGGCCACATGCCTTTCGCCCTCGACCCGCTGACGCTGGAGTCTAAGGGCTATCTCGACGGCTACCGCGACCGGGTCACCGCCCATCCGAAGATCGATCCGGAAACTGGCGAGATGGTCTGGTTCGGCTATTCGATCGGCCAGATGCCGTTCTCCAGCACCATGGCCTACGGCGTCACCGACGCCTCGGGCGCCGTCGTGCGGCGCGACAATTTCGAGGCGCCCTACAGTTCGATGGTCCATGACTTCCTGGTCACTCGGCGCCACGTCCTGTTCCCCGTCCTGCCGCTGACCGGCAGCCTGCAACGGGCCATGACCGGTTTGCCGCCCTTCGCCTGGGAGCCGGAAAAAGGCGCCTTCGTCGGTGTGATGGCGCGCGACGCCGGGGTGGAGACGATGCGGTGGTTCGAGACGGACGCCTGCTACGTCTTCCACCCGATGAACGCCTATGAGGAAGGGAGCCTGATCCACGCCGACGTGATGGAATATCCTGTGGCGCCGCTGTTCCCCAACGCCGACGGCAGCCGCGGCCACGACACCGCCGCCCGGCTCGTGCGCTGGACCTTCGACCTGGCTGGATCGTCCAACGCCATCAAGCGCACGCCGCTGGACGACATGGCCGGCGAGTTCCCGCGGCTGGATGACCGGCATGCGGGGTTGCCCTATCGCCACGGCTGGTTCGCCGCCACCACCGCCCGGTCGCGCGGCGGCTTCGACGCCCTGGCCCATGTCGACCTGCA
>CAIQDO010000607.1 GCA_903870555.1 uncultured Caulobacteraceae bacterium | reverse complement strand
GCCGATCGGCGTGACGATCCTGGCGGTGGCGTATGTCCTCAAGCGGCCGGATGACGCCGCCCAGGTCCGCGTCTATCGGCCGATCGGACGGGGCTTGCGGCTGCTCGCCAATGTGGCCGTGATCGAGAGCCCATGGATCTTGCTGCCGCACGCCGATGGCCCTCTGCGGGCGCTGATGCTCATGCTATATGTCTGGTTCCTGGCGACCCAGATTGTGGCGAACTATGATCAGGGCGGTCTGACCTGGGTCGGCCTTGCCGGGGTGCCGGTGTCGGTCTCCGTCTGGCTTCTCGAGTCAGGCGTTGCCTATGGGCGTCCGCTGGCGGTGTTCGTCCTGCTGGCCGGATTGACGCTCTACGGACTCGACAGGCTGCTGCGCCGCAACCGCATCCAGGTCGAGACAGCCCGTCTCATCAGCGCCGGCGAGACGGCGGCGCTGCGCGAACGCCTCGCGGAACACGAGGCCAGGCCGGTCGCCGCTGTCCGCCGCGACCCTCTGACTCCGCGGCAGATCGAGGTCGCGCGGCTTCTGGCGCGAGGCCTGTCCAACAAGGAGATCGCCCGGACGCTCGGCGTGTCTCCCGCGACCATCAAGGCCCATGTCGCTCAGGTGATCGCGGTCACCGGCGCCCGCAACCGCGCTGGGGCGAGCGCGCGGGCCCAGTCGATGGGCCTGTTGTAGATGCGGCCGCTCGGCGTGGCGGCTCGACCTGATGTCGCGTCACGTGACGGCGTGGCGGTCAGTCGTCCGACGGACGCCAAGCGCTCTGGCGGTCGGGCTCGGGATAGTGGCGAAAGATTCCGGACTCATTGAACGGCAGCCGCCGATCCGACGCGAGGTAGGCGGCGATGTTCGGCCTCGCGACCACCGCCGCGACGAGCCCCGCCAGGGTCGAACACCGATCCGGAAACGGCGCCATGGCCTGTGGGAAGGCGTAGACAGGCCCGCCGCCAGTTGGAACATCGGCAAGTCGACCATAGTCAGCCGATTCGCGACCAAGTGCGATGGACCCGCCGGGTTGGCGCGAATGACCCGCTCGAAATAGCCGAGAAACTTGGGAATACGGTTGTCGATGAAATCGGCGGACCGCGCCGCCGCCGCGGGCTTCTGGTCTTCATAGTAGAGGCCGCCGGCGATCGGGTGATGGGTGTCATGAGTCTCGGCCACCATGTCGGCGATGGTCAGTTGCAGGCCAGCGGCGAACAGCCGACCGCCTCGTCCGCCGGCGCCAGCCCGAGGCGCGGCCCTAGATAGGCGAGGATATTGGCCACTTGTGAGACGACGACCTCGACGTCCACCAGGAACGGCGGCGCGAACGGCGGAAACGTCGCCGCCGAATTGTCCATCGCCGCCATCAGCGCCCTGGCGCCGCCACCCTGGGACTCGGGCTCCCTGGCCACGTCGACATAGTCGGCGCCGGCCGCCTCCAGGGCCAGGCGGATGAACTCCCCCCGCCCCTGGATGCCCGGCCAATAGTACAGCCGGTAGGTCACCGGCCCGCTTTAACGCGCCATGTTGATGATCTGCAGCTGGGTGAATTCGGCCAGGCCTTCCTCGCCGAGCTCGACGCCCAGTCCCGACTGCTTGGCGCCGCCGAACGGGATGTTCGGCGCCAGGTCGGCGTGCTGGTTGATCCACACCGTGCCCGATTCCATCCGGCTGGCCAGGTCGTAGGCCTTGTCCAGATCGGTCGACCAGATCGAGCCGCCGAGGCCGTAGGGGCTGGCGTTGGCGCGGGCCAGGGCGTCCTCCGGATCGGCGTAGGAGATCACCGGCAGCACCGGGCCGAACTGTTCCTCGTCCACCAGCCGCGTGCCGTCGGTGATGTCGCGCACGATGGTCGGGCGGATGAAGTAGCCCGGACGGTCCGGCGTTTCGCCCCCGGCGATGATCGTGCCGTGCTTGCGGCTGTCCTCGATCAGCTCCAGCACCCGGTCGTACTGCATCTTGTTCTGCAACGGACCGAGTTGGGTGCCCTGCTCCAGGCCGTCGCCGATCACCGCGGCGTTGGCCAGGGCGGCCAGTTCCAGGCACATGGCGTCGTAGATCGATTCATGGACGTAGACGCGCTTCATGGCGATGCACACCTGACCGCTGTTCTGGAACGCCGCGCCGAAGATCTTCGGGGCCACGGTCTTGGGGTCGGAACCCTCCAGCACGATGCCGGCGTCGTTGCCGCCCAGTTCAAGGGTGATGCGCTTGAGCATCTCGGCGGCGCCGGCCATCACCTTCCTGCCGGTGGCGGTCGAGCCGGTGAACGACACCTTGCGGATGTCGGGGTGGCCGGTGATGGCGCCGCCCAGATCATTGGCGTCGGCGATGACATTGAGCACCCCGGCCGGAACGGTGTCCTGGATCAGTTCGAACAGGCGAAGCGTCGCCATCGGGGTGGTGGCGGCGGGCTTGACCACCAGGGTGTTGCCGGCGAGCAGGGCGGCGGGAACCTTGAAGGCCATCAGGATCAGCGGGAAGTTCCACGGGATGATCGCACCGACCACGCCCAGCGGCCGACGATGGGCCTCAACCCGCTTGCCCTCGGTGTCCTGAATCACCTTCGCCGGCAGGTCGAGCGAGGTAAAGTAGCGGAAGAAGGCGGCGGCGCCATAGACCTCGCCGGTGGCGTCCCCCAGGGGCTTGCCCTGTTCCTGCGTCAGCAGCCGGGCCAGTTCGGCGGCGTTGGCCTCGATGATGTCGGCGATCTTGAGCAGCGCCGCCTTGCGCTCGCCGATCGGGGTGCGGCTCCAGGCCGGGAAGGCGGCCTTGGCGGCGGCGACGGCGCGGTCGAGCTGGGCCGGCGAGGCCCGGGGGCAATCGAACTCCTCGCGCGCCGTGGCCGGGTTGATCACCCGCATCGTCAGGTCGCCGTCTTCGAGTTGGCCGTCGATCAGGAACTTCAGCGCGCTCATCGAATCCTCCGAGGTGGTCTTTGCCGGTTTCTTACTCCGGAACCTGGGCGGACCCAACGTCCGTCAATAGCCCCTGGCCCGGTCGACGAGCGGCCCGACCGGCTCGCCGCGCTCGAACCGCCGCACCGTCTCGGCCATCACCGCCACCGCCGTGCGGGCGTGGGTCGGCGCGGCGACGTGCGGCGACAGCCTCACCCGCGGATGGCGCCAATAGGGGTGATCGGCCGGCAGCGGCTCCTGGCGAAAGACATCCAGCGCCGCCTCGCCGAGACGGCCTGAATCGAGGGCCGCGAGCAGGTCTTCGTCGACCACATGGCCGCCCCTGCCGCCGTTGACGAACAGGGCGCCCGGCGCGAGGCGCGAGAGCGCCGATTGATCGATCAGACCCTCGGTTTCCCGCGTCAGCGGCAGCAAATTGACCAGGATATCCGCGCCAGCCAGGGCGGCGGCGAGGCCCTCGGCCCCGGCGAACATCGTCACGCCGTCGAGATCGCGAGGGGTGCGGCTCCAGGCGCGGGTTCGGAAACCCACCGCGGCCAGCGCCCGGGCGACCGGCCCCCCGAGGGCGCCGGCGCCGAGCACCAGGGCGGTCCGTTCCCGGGCGAGGACTTCCGGGCGCGGCGACCACGCCCCCTTCGTCTGGTGATCGGCATAGGCGAACAGTTGCCGGTGCCAGGCGAGGACACGGGCCAGAACCCATTCCGTCATGCCCAGGGTCAGGCCGTCGTCGGCCAAACGGACGATGGCCAGCCCCACCGGCGCCTCGCCGCAGGCCAGCAGCCGGTCGACCCCGGCGTTGAGGCTCAGGATCAGCTCAAGGCCGGACAGGGAGGCGATCAATCCCGGTGGCGGATTGCCGACCGCCAGATAGGGGGTGGTTCCTCCGGCCGATGGCGGCGAGACGCGAATGTCGTGTGCGGGCAGTTCGGCGCGGAACAGATCGGCCCAGAGAGCGCTATCCTCGGAGGCGGCAACGAGAAGCGTTTTCATCAGCGACCCTCGGGGCCTTCGCAAAAACTTGATGTCCGCATCAGAGGTTCTGATTGGTAAAGGATCGCCATCCCGGCTATTTTCCCAAGTGTGAGAGCCCAAAGACCCGCGAGGTTCGCCATGCTGCGATGTCGCCCAGATATCGGACGAAAGCGAGGCTGATCAGCCTCCAAACGTCGCCCCGCATCCGCGCGGCGGCGACCTCACCCACACGGGGAACCCCTCCCCGTCAGCTTCGTTCACAATACCCCTGAAATACAGGAGCTCAGATGGCTCTCTCCATATGCGTTGCACCCGTGGGCGATGACTGGCTCGTGCGCGCCTCCGGCGTCGCCGACGACAGTGTCTACACCGGCGGAGGAAAGGCCGAGACCGCCGCCCGGGATCTGGCCGTTCGCGTCGCCCGCGAGGGTCGCTCGGCCGAACTGAAGATCTACCTGCGGGACGGGTCTCTGGCGGGGACGTTCCACTACCCCTCACAGGCCAGGGAGCCGGTCGGGGCCGAAGCCTGCTGAAGTCTATTGGCTGGAGCCGCGAGCCTCTCGAAGATCGCGTTTGCGTCTCAACACGAGAACTTCGCGGGCATGGGCCGCCTGGAAAAGATCGGCCTGCCGGCCAATTCAGTCTCCAGTAACGACGAAACGCCCCGGACCTTGTGAGCCCGGGGCGTTCACGGCATCGGCCTTTCCCGGGGGGGCTGGAGGATCGGTTGCGATGCCCACTGAACATGCCAGAACCTGAACGGGCCGCTTTGATCTAAGTCAAACCTCATCGCGGCCCGTGAAAATCCTCACTTTTTCTCTGTTGGCTTCTCTGTCGGCGCCGGCGCGGCCCCCTGAAGCGCCCGGCCGAGAAAGCTGACGGTGGCGCGGTCGGCGGTCAGCCAGGACGCGTAACGGAGGAATCCGTGGATTTCGTTGGGCAAAACGAGTTCATCATAGGCGACGCCAAGGGCGTCGAGTCGGCGCGCCAAATCGACCGTTTCGTGAAACCCGACATTGCGGTCGTCGTCGCCCTGGATCAGCAGAACCGGCGAGGTCCAGTGGCTGAGATCGGCAACCGGCGAGGACCGGAAGGCCATGGCCATGGCCGTTTCGCGATCGCCCTTCTCGAATCCCGCCGGCGGCGGCGGCAGTTCGCGGCCGAGGGTCGCCGACCAGTCATGGACCCCGTGCAGGTCGACCCCGACCTTGAACACATCGGAGTTGTGGGACAGGGCCATGGCGGTCAGGTAGCCGCCATAGGAACCGCCCCAGATGCCGATCCGGGCTCCATCGACATCCGGTTGGGCCTGAAGGAAGCGACCGCCCGCCAGAATGTCCTGGTATTCCGCCCCTCCCCGGAAACCCGAATGCTGCGCGTGGTTGAAGGCCCGGCCATAGCCGATGCCAAGGCGGTAGTTCACCGACAACACCACATAGCCGTGGGCGGCGAGATACTGGTTCACCGCATAGGCGTGGCTGTAATAGTCCATATTGTGCCAGCCGAGCATCATCTGCCGGGAGGCGCCGCCATGGGCGAAGATCACCGCCGGCTTGCGCGACGGCGGTCCGCCGGTCGATTGAGCGTCGAACAGCACGCCGTGGATCTTCAGCCCGTCGGGCGCTTCGAAGGTCACCGGTCGCGGGATGGTCAAGGCGGCGACGGGGAAGTCGAGCGGCGGCCCCGCCGCAAGACCGCGCGCCGGGCCGGAAGCGCCCTGCACGGCGACCCTCGGCGGCGCCTTCACCCCGGCGGCGATGAACGCAACCGTGGTCGAATCGACGACGGCCGGACGCCATTGCAGGCTGTCTCCCTGGGTCAGGGCGACGGGCGCGGCGCGGTCGACCACTGTCCGGAACAGATGACGCCGCTCACCATCCAGGAGGTCTGCGCCGGTGTTGGCGCTGTAGACCACCGAGCGCCCGTCCGGACTGGCCGCGACGTCCTCGACCATGAAGGGTCCGGGCGTCAGCAGCAGCGGCGCGCCGCCCGCGGCCGGTACGGAATAGAGGTGCTGCCAATTGTCCGCCTCCGACAGGAACACCAGCCGGTCGCCGATCCAGGCGAGGTTGGCGCCCCCTCCGACGCCGGGGTAGGAATCGGCGACGCCATGTCCGGACCGCCAGACCGCGCGCCCCTCACCGGTGTCGACCTGGGCGACCCAGATCGACCAGGGCTCCGGCTGCTCCTCCAACATTGGCCGGGGCGCTCCCCCTTCCCCCGGCTGACGTGTGAAGGCGATGCTGCGGCTGTCGGGCGACCAGCGGGGCGATTGGTCCGCGCCGGTGGATGGCGCGAGATAGACGATGGGCTTGTCGGCGCCGGCGTAGACCCCGATGAAGGCATGGTCGCCACGCGCGGACACGAACGCCAGTCGCTCGCCGTTGGGCGACCAGACAGGCTGGCCGTCGCGCCCGCGGTCGAACAGAAGGCGCTCGGCCTTCCCCTTGCCATCGATGGGCGCGGTCCAGATCTGGTGATCCTTGACGAACGCGAGGACGCCCTTGGCGGAGATGGCCGGAACGTCGCCCTCGGTCACCTTCGCCGGTGCGCCGCCGACAAGGTCCGAGGTCCAGATGGCCACGACCGGCTGTTCCGGACTCGCCTCGGGGTCGGGCGCAAGGCCGCCCTCGGCCGCCCAGTTGGCGTCATGGTCGCCGCCGCGGACCCAATATAGCCGCGCCCCATCGGGCGAGAACGTCAGCTGGCTGAGTTCCTGGCCGTCGTCGTCGGTGTTGCGGGTGACTTGGCGCGGGGAGAAGTCAGGGCCGCGCGCCGCCCAGATATTGCGGACCCCGCGAATCGCCTGGACCCAGGCGATGGCCCCGCCGCGCGGCGCGGCCACCAAGTCACTTTGAAAGGAATAGCCGAGGAAGGCCTCAAGGTCGGTCGCGGCCGGGGCGGCGGGCGCCGCCGACAACGGCCCGGCGGCGGCAAGGCCGAACAGGGCGACAGCAAAGGTGAACCTTGATGTTGTCATTGGCCGTCGTCCCCCTGGACAGGTTGTCCGTTCACGGCGTCAACCCAAGCACGTGAGTCGGCGGCGGGCAATCCGCTGACGCCATACTGCACCCGGATCGCGCGTCGGCGGGCGCGAAGGCTTTCACGAGAGCATGATAGAACGCCCTCGCCCGCCGGGCTCAGCACGGCATTGCCCACGGTGGATCGTTGTAGTCTAAGCGGCCCGGATCAAGCCCCGCCCGCCGGCTTTCAGTCGCCAATCGAGACGCGTCCATGCGCAGTTCATCCGTCCGTGCCTCGTCGGCGCTTTGTGGTTTGCTGTTCGCCGCGGCCTTGGCGGGCTGCGGCGCGAAGACCGCGGCGCCGCCACCGGTTCCGACCGTCACCGTGGCCACGCCGCTGAGAATGAACGTGGTCGACTGGGACGACTATGTGGGCCAGTTCGTGGCGGTGGACTCGGTCGACATTCGCCCCAGAGTGACCGGCTATCTGGTCGGCGTGGCCTTCCGCGATGGCGACTATGTCGCCAAGGGCCAGCGCCTGTTCACGATCGACCCCCGCCCCTACCAGGCCGCCCTGGATCAGGCGAAGGGCCTCGAGGCTCGCGCCGAAGCGACCCTGATAAACGCCAAGGCCCAGGCCGCACGTGGCCAGACTTTGCTGGCGGCCCACGCCATCAGCCAGCAGGCTTATGACGCACTCATCGCCGCCCAGGGTCAGGCCGCCGCGGATCTGGGCTCGGCCCAGGCGGCGGTGCGGGCCCAGGCCCTGACCCTGTCGTTCACCACGGTCACCGCCCCGATCAGCGGCCGGGTGTCGGATCGCCGGGTCGCTCCGGGCAACCTGGTGACCGCCGACAGCACGATCCTCACCAATATCGTCAATCTCGACCCGATCCGGTTCGCTTTCACCGGGTCTGAAGCGCTCTATTTGAAGTACCAGCGCGAGAACGCCGCCGGCACCCGCGCCTCCTCGCGGCGCAGCGCCAATCCTGTGGAGATCCAGCTTCAGGACGAGCCGGGCTACCGCTGGAAGGGCCACATGGATTTCGTGGACAACGCCATGGACACCGGTTCAGGCACCATCCGCGGCAGGGCCGTGGTGGCCAATCCGACACACTTCCTGACTCCCGGGATGTTCGGCCACATGAGATTGCTCGGCTCGGGATCCTATCCGGCCTTGTTGATCCCGGACCGGGCGGTAGTGACGGATCAGGAGCGGCAGGTCGTCTTCGTGGTGGGGTCCGACTCGGTGGCGCGGATGCAACCTGTCGACCTGGGCCCCTTGACCGATGGCCTGAGGGTCGTGCGTCGCGGGATCGGCCCAGGCGACCGCGTCGTCATCGACGGGGTGCAGCGCGCCCAGGGCGGTCATAAGGTCAAGACGGTCGACGGCCGGATCGTCGCCACGCCGCCGACGCCAAAGCCGATGGATCCAGGCCCCCCCGCCTCGACGGCGACGTCGGCCGACTCGGCCCGGTAGCGGAACGCCCGCCGATGCGCTTCTCGCACTTCTTCATAGAGCGGCCGGTGTTCGCCGCGGTGATCGCCATCGTCATCACCTTGATCGGCGCCATCGCGTTCCCCAATCTGCCAGTTGCTCAGTACCCGGACATCACGCCGCCGACGGTCACCGTCAGCGCCAACTATCCCGGCGCCTCGGCCGAGACTCTGGCGGACAGTGTCGCCGCACCGATCGAACAGCAGATCAACGGGGTGGAGAACATG
>CAIQDO010000606.1 GCA_903870555.1 uncultured Caulobacteraceae bacterium | reverse complement strand
GGTTGATCTCGCTGCCGACGCCGAACCGGTTGTTGACGTTGTCCGGGCGGTCCCGGACCATCTTGGTGACCTGGTCCCAAACGGCCCGCCAGGGGGCTTCCCCGGGCAGGTTCAAACCGGCGGCCAGGCCGCGCGGGAAACCGAGGGGGAAATCGACGGTGAGCAGGGCCCGCTCGCGCCGCTTGGCCCGGTCTGTGAGCAACTCGTTCAACAGGGTTTCCGCTTGGCCCCGGGTGGCGGGGTTGTGGGCCTCGAAGGCGAAACGGAAGCGGACGTCACGCTTGAGAACGCCGATCCAAACGGAATCCGGACCGGTGGTCGGCTTGGTGGCCGTGCTCCAATGGACGGCGACATAGGCGTTGAACAGGCGGGCCACTTCGGCTCCTTCAGGCAAGGGCCGCGCTCTCTGGCCCCGGCGCGGTGATCAATCAAGTCACAAACGGCCGCCCGCGCACAAGACGCGAAACGCGGACGGCCGGTTGGTGGTCGTTTCAGCTCAGCTTGACGAGCATTTTTCCGAGATTTTCGCCGCTGAACAGCTTGAGGAAGGCGGCCGGGGCGTTCTCCACGCCCTCCTCGATCGTCTCGCGCCAGATCACCTTGCCCCCGGCGATCCAGGCCGACATGTCGGCGATGAAGGCCGCTTGCATATCCGCGTGGGTCGAGACGATGAAGCCTTCCAGCTTGATCTGCTTGCCCACCGCCTGGACCAGGCCGCGGATGCCCGGACCCATGTCGGTGGCGTTGTACATCGAGATCGCGCCGCACAGGGCGAAGCGAGCGAACGGCCGCGCCGCCACCAGGGCGGCTTCCAGGTGCGTGCCGCCGACGTTGTCGAAATAGACGTCGATTCCGTCGGGGGCCGCGCGCAGCAGGGCCGCCGTCAGGTCGGTCTCGGCCTTGTAGTCGATGACGTGGTCGACGCCGAGCGACTTGAGATAGGCCGCCTTTTCCGCGCCGCCCGCCGAGGCAATGACCGTATGGCCCTTCAGCTTGGCGATCTGGCAGACGATCTGGCCGACCGCGCCGGCGGCGGCCGAGACGAACACCACGTCGCCGTCCTTGAGGGCCGCGGTGCGCAGCAGGCCGACATAGGCGGTCATGCCCGGCATGCCGGCCACGCCCAGAAACGCCTGGGGGGGAAGGCCGTGGGTTTCGAGCTTCTGCACCGCGCCGGCGGGGGCGTTAAACGCCTCGCGCCAGCCGAAGAAGCTCTGAACCAGGTCGCCCACGGCGAAGCCGGCGTCGTTGGAGGCGATCACCTCGCCCACGGCGCCGCCCTGCAAGGCTTCTCCGATCTGGAACGGCGGCGTGTAGCTTTTCACGTCGTTCATCCGCCCACGCATATAGGGGTCGACGGTCATCCAGCTGTTGCGCACCTGCACCTCGCCGGGCCCGGGATCGGGCAGGGTGACTGTGGCCAGGTCGAAGTTGTCGGCGGTCGGCGACCCGATGGGTCGGCTCTTGAGGCGGATTTCGCGCGAAACGGTCATGTCGTCAGTCTCTCCCCGGGTTGGTTAACGCCGTTTAGCCTGCCCGGGGCGCGACCTCCAGTGGGCAAACCGAGGGGCGGCGTGATAGCCCAAGGCATGACCTTAGTTCTCAGAGCCGGCGTCATCGGCGCGGGCGTGTTCGGCGGCTACCATGCGGCCAAGTGGGCCGCCTTTGACGGCGTCGCCTTGACCGCCGTGCACGATCCCCATCCGGAGCGCGCCGAGGCGCTGGCCAACCGCCATGGCGCACAGTCCCCGCGGGACGCCACCGCCTTCTTCGACCAGGTCGACGTGGTTTCGATCGCCTCGCCAGCGGCGACCCACGCCGGTTGGGCGCTGGCGGCGCTGACGGCCGGCAAGCCGGTCTATATCGAGAAGCCGCTGGCGACCGAACTGGAGGATGCGGACGCCATCGTCGCCGAGGCGCGCCGCCAGGGTCTGGTGGTTGGTTGCGGGTTTCTCGAACGGTCCGCTTTTCGGGCGATCGGCCTGTTGGCGACTCCGGAGTCGCCGCTGCGACTGGAAGCGACCCGCTTGGGCAAGCCCTCCACGCGCAATCTCGACGTCTCGGTGATCCTGGACCTGATGATCCACGATCTGGACCTCGCCCTGGCCATAGGCGCCGGCGCGCCATTCGCGGTCGAGGGTGAAGGAGCGTGCGAGGCGAACGACCAGCTCGACTGGGCCAAGGCCGAGGTCGTGTTCGACGATGGCTTCACCGCGAGCTTTCACGCCTCGCGTGTCGCGACGTCGCCCGAGCGCACGATGCGCATCGTCTATCCATCGGGCGAGGTTCGCATCGACTTTTTGGCCGGGACATTCGAAAACACCACGATCTTTGGGCTCGATTCCGGCTTCGCGGAGACGCCGGACGGCCGGGACCGTCTCGGGGCGAGTCTGTGGCAATTTCTGCGCGCCGTTCGTGGCGACGTCGCCCGGCCTCTGGCGGACGGCGTGGACGGAGTTCGGGCGCTGGATCTGGCCATGGCGGTGGCTCAGGCGGCGGAGGGATAATGACGATGGATCGCATTCAAACGAGGCCGCTGTTGCTTTTGGCGGCCGTCCTTTCCGTCGCCGAGAGCGCGCGGGCCGCCGACCCTGGCTACAGCCTGATCGTTCGCGGGGGAACGATCTACGACGGTTCGGGCGGCGCGCCGTTCGTTGGCGACGTGGCGATACGCGGAGACCGCATCGCGACGATCGCGCCCCATGTCGCGGGCCCTGCCGCGCGGGAAATCGATGCGACGGGGCTGGCGGTTGCGCCGGGCTTCATCAACATGCTGGCCCATCCCGAGGAATCGTTGCTGGTCGACGGCCGGGCCCAGAGTGACCTGCGCCAGGGCGTCACCCTGGAAGTGCTCGGCGAGGATTCGATGGGTCCGCTGTCGCCGGAGATGAGGCGGCTGATGGAGTCCCGGCAGGGAGACATCAAGTACAAGGTCGACTGGACCACGCTCGGCGAGTACCTCCGCGGTCTTCAGGCGCGCGGCGTGTCGGTCAATGTCGCCTCCTTCGTCGGCGCGGCCACGGTGCGAACCAATGTGCTGGGCGAGGGGGATGTCCAGCCGACCCCGCAGCAGCTCGACCGCATGCGCGGTCTGGTGTCGCGGGCGATGGAGGAAGGGGCCCTCGGTGTCACCACAGCCCTGGAATATGTCCCCGCAACCTTTTCCCGCACGCCGGAATTGATCGCCCTGGCGAAGGAATCCGGGCGTTGCGGCGGGATGTACATCGCGCACATCCGCAACGAGGGCGACCGACTGCTGGAGTCGATCGACGAGACCATCGCTGTCGCCAAGGGATCGGGCGCACCGGCCGAGATCTATCACTTCAAGCAGGCCGGCAAGGACAACTGGGGCAAGCTCGACGCCGCCATCGCCCGGATCGAGGCCGCCAGGGCCAATGGCACGCGGATCACCGCCGACATGTACGTCTATGTCGCCAGCGCCACCGGGCTCGACGCCTCCATGCCGCCCTGGGTCCAGGACGGCGGGCTGGAAAAGTGGATCGAACGCCTGAAGGATCCGGCCATCCGCGCCCGCGTGGCTATGGCGATGCGCGATCCGCATCCCACCGACTGGGACAGCGGCTATGGCTCGGCGGGGCCGGACGGTATCCTGCTGCTGGGATTCAAGAACCCGACGCTCAAGCCCCTGGCGGGCAAGACCCTTGCCGAGGTGGCAAGGATGCGCGGCAAGACGCCCGAGGACACCGCCATGGATCTCGTGGTCGAGGATGGCTCCCGCATCGAGGTCGCCTATTTCGAGATGAGCGAGGCCAATGTTCGGCGGGAAGCCGCCCTGCCATGGATGAGCTTCGTTTCCGACGCCTCGGCGCCGTCGAACGAAGGGGTGTTCCTGCTCTCCCACGACCATCCGAGAGCCTACGGGAACTTCGCCCGGGTGCTGGCGAAATATGTCCGGGAGGACCACGCCATGAGCCTGGCCGAGGGGATCCGCCGCCTTTCGAGCTTTCCGGCCGACACCCTGTCCCTGGCCGACCGCGGCCGGCTGCGGGTCGGGGCATATGCCGACGTCGTGGTGTTTGATCCGGCTCGGATCCAGGACCACGCCACCTTCGAAAAACCCGCCCAGTACGCCACCGGCGTCGCCGATGTGATCGTCAACGGTCGCCTGGCGTTGGAGAACGGCGAGCCTACAAGCGAACGGCCGGGGCGCGCGTTGTTCGGCCGGGCGCTGAAGACCGCTTCGGGCGGCGGTTGCCGGGCGTCGAGCGCTGAGTGGACCTGGACGCCATAGCGGCGGCGAACTTTACAAAACTCCACACAACTCGTGAACGGCCGCAACGGAGCGCTGTCAGGGTCCTGTTCACGCCCAAGCCCATGCCGGGCCTGTCAGGCGTATCCGCAGGAGTTCTTTCATGACCGATTCGTTCACGCCCAACACCGTCCCCGCCGGCCGCCGTCCGCGCTGGCTTGCCGGCGTCGCCCTGGGCGCCGCCTTCGTGCTCGGCGGGGTCACCTCCGCGGGCCTAGCCGTCGCGGCCGAAGGCATGGCCGTCCATCACATTGTCATCGGCGGACCTGGCGGGATGCACGGTCAGGCCATGGCCATGGCCCATCTGACCAAGATGCTCGACGCCGTCGGCGCCAGCCCGGAACAGAAGGCGAAGATCGAAGGCATCCTGCATGCCGGCTTCGCGCCGATGACCGGCATGCACGCGGAAATGGAACATACCCACGCCGCGCTTCACGCCATCTTCGCGGCGCCGACGATCGACCGCGTCGCCCTCGAACAGCTACGCGCCGCCGAGGTCGCCAAGCTCGACCAGAGCAGCCGGACCATGGTCGCGGCCATGGCTGACGCCGCCGAAGTGCTGACGACGGAACAG
>CAIQDO010000605.1 GCA_903870555.1 uncultured Caulobacteraceae bacterium | reverse complement strand
GGCGCCGAAGTTCGTCGGCGAGAACCCGATCGGCCACATTCCCCAGGGCTCGGAACTGGCGGTGAAGATCGGCGAGGCCTTCGACGTCACCGTCCAGCCGACGCTGGTGTCGAACGAGGCGGCCGGCAAGCGGCGGACCCGCTACGCCATGAGCTACAGATTGCGCAACGCCCGGCCCGCGCCGGTGACGGTCGAGCTCCGCCAGGGTGGGCTGATGGCGCAGAACAAGGTGGTGTCCGAAAGCCTGCCCGGGCGGTCGATCGACGCCTACACGCGTGGCTGGTCGGTGACGGTTCCCGCCAATGGCGAAGCCGTCCTCACCGCCACCCTCGAGTCCTGGTGGTAGCGATGTTTCCGGCTGTCGCCGCCGATGTCGTCTCGCCGCGCGCCGACGCCGTGGCGGTGACGATCTACCGCGACCGGCCGATGACCACCGCTGCCCTGGCCGCGCTCGGCGACAACGACGCCCACGGCCTGGCCCTGGTGGTGGAAACCCGCACCGTCGAGGTTCCGGCCGGCCGGTCGCGCGTGCGCTTCGAGGGCGTCGCCGACGCCATCGTCCCACAAAGCGCGGGCGTGGAGGGCCTGCCCGCCGCGATCATCGAGCGCGATTTCGACTACGACCTGCTGACCCCCGCCAACCTGGTCGGGCGTTCTGTGGGACAGTCCGTGACGCTGGTGCGGACCAACCGCCGAACGGGCAAGGAGTCGCGCGAGCGCGCCACCGTCCGCGCCGCGCCCAATGGCGTGGCGCTCGACGTCGGCGGCCGGATCGAGGCGCTGGGCTGCGGCGGCGACAGCGAGCGGCTGGTTTACGACCAGGCGCCCCCGGGCCTCGCCGCCAAGCCGATCCTGTCCCTGGCGGTCAATGCGCCGACCGCCGGCCGCTATACCGTGCGTCTGAGCTATCTGACCGTGAGGATGGACTGGTCGGCGGACTATGTCGCCCGCCTGTCGGCCGACGGGCGCTCCCTGGCCCTGACCGGCTGGATCACCCTGGCCAACCGCACCGCCACGGCCTTCGCGGAGGCCCCCACCGAGGTGGTCGCCGGCCATCTGGCGCGCGTGCCGGTCGACCTTCCCCGCCCCGACACGCCGTCGCTGCAAACGGAATGCTGGCCCGGCCAGACGACCCACGGCGGGTGGCCGGTCCCGCCGCCGTCGCCCCCCCCGCCCGCGCCGATGATGGCCGTGGCCATGGCCGCCCCGCCGATGGTCATGCGGTCGATGACGGTCGCCGCCCGAAAGATCGCCATCGAGAGCCAGCTGGGCGACTACAAGCTCTACACCCTGGCCGAGCCGACCACCGTCGCCGCCCGCCAGACCAAACAGGTGCTGTTCCTCGACCAGCCGTCGGTGGCCTTCGACAAGGTCTATGCCCACACCATCGAGGATTACGACGGACGGCGGACGGCGCCGACGCCCGTCGCCGCCGACATCGTCCTGCGGTTCGACAACACCCTCGCCAAGGGCCTCGGCCGGCCCCTGCCGGAAGGCCGGATTCAGTTGCGCCAGCCCCAGGCGATCGCCGGCGGCAAGGATCTGCTGCTCGGCGCGTCTCGGGTGACGCGCGGCACGCCGGTGGGCGAGCCGTTCGAGATCGCCCTCGGCCGGGCGACCGACGTGACGGTGCGTCCGACCCTGGTCCGGGTCGTCACCCTCCCCGACAAATCCATCGAACGGCGGTTCGAGGTGGCGATCGTCAACGCCCGGTCCTCCGCGGTCACCGTCGAGATCCGTCACGCCCGCGATGGCGCCGAGGGGTTCAGGGTCACCGCCGAGACCGATCCGCACGGCCTCAAGGCGGGCGACCCGGTGTGGCGCCTGACGATCCCCGCGAAGGCCACCCATGATCTCGGCTACTCCGTGAACCTGCCGACCCGATAATTGTGGCGGACGGCGGCAATTTCCGCGGCAAAAAAAGGGCGCGCCCTGGACACGCTGCTGATTATCATTAAAATTCTCAGGAAGGTCTCCTGGGGATTTTTGATGCGGTTTCTGGCTCTTCTCGCGCTCGGCGGTTCGCTCGGCTTGGCGACCGCGTCCTCGGCCCAGGTGGTGGGGGTGGTGACCAGTCGCACCGCCGACGTCGCCGGCTATCAAACCGGCGGGGCGGGCGGTGGCAACAATTTCAGAGTCAACGGCCCCGTCGAGAACGGCTCTACTCAATACTACAATAACGATTCGTCGGGCACGGATTACGTATATGTCAACTACCAGATATCCACAGATGTCAATGCGAGTGCGATTTCGTTCGCGAATAACATCACAACAGCAGGGTACATGAGTTCGAGCTCGAATTCGACAACCGTTGAGATTACCTATACAAACCCGAACAATTACGCGATCAACCCGACGCTTCACTCGCAGATCATTCCGGGCGGATTCGGCATCTATTTCGGCAATCCGGCCGGAAACCCCACCACGGTGGCCGGAGTGATGGGCGATATCAACCAGACACCGGAATCGACGACATCGAAATTCTACAACGCCCTCAACACCGCATTCCGAACCGATCCGCTTCAGATGGGTTACGCCGGGTTTTCCTTCACGATCAAGAGCGGCGCTTCGACCGTCGCCGCCTATAGCGGCAGCCTGACCTTGAACAGTGCGGGCGCTTGCACCTTCGACACTATCTTGACCTGCGGCTTTTTCGATGCGTCTGGGGGCGTGGTCGTCACGCGGACACTGGCGCTTAGCCAGCCGGACGCCATGCCCCTGACCAACTTCGGCCTGATAGCGGCGGACGACCCGAACGCGGCGATCGGCTATTCCTGGGACGCCACCGATGTGATCATTCCCCTCGGTGTGCTGGCCGCCCATGAGAGCACCACCCTGACCTATGTCACCTCGGTCTCGGTCTCGACCTTTGTGACTCCCCAGTACAACGGCGACATGCTCGTCGCCTATTCCGGCTTCGGCGACCCCATCGGCAAGACGGCCGGCGCCGGGGGCATTCCCGATCCGGCGTTTCCGTTGCTCGACCTGGGCCTTCCCGACCTGAATCCCGCCAACGGCGATGTGACGGTGGCGACGTTCCAGGGCTACGATCCGACGCCGCTGCCGCTGAACCATGTGACGCTCCCGGGGCCGCCGCCAGCCCCGTCCGGCCCCGATCCCGCGCCCGTGCCCGAGCCGGCCGCCTGGGCTATGATGCTGGTCGGCTCCGGCCTGGTTGGCGCCAGCCTGCGCCGCCGCCGCGTGCTCAGAACGGAATGATGTTCCGGTGGCGGCTGTAGGACAGGTAGCCAACGTTGGCCCCGAGCCGGAAGCCGACCCCGGCGCGGATCGGGGCCAGGGTGATGTCGTCGGCGCGCTGATAGTTCACGCCCAGGCCGCCGATGAAATAGGCCGAGCCGTCGACGCCGGGAAAGCGGCGGAACACCGCGTCCGGGTACTGAAGATTGTAGCACAGCACGAACACCCGGCTGCCGTTGCCGCCGGCGTCGAAGCCCACCGATGGCCCCTGCCAATAGACGGTCATGGCCGGCCGTCCCTTCATATAGAGCAGGCCCTTGCCGTAGCGCACCCCGGCGACGAAGGCGGCCGAGCCCTCTTCCCCGGCGATATAGGCGGTGGGGCGGCCCTGGTCCTTGAAGGTCTTCTCGATGATGCCGCCGGCCGTCTCGGCGGTGACGCCCATGAAGTCGGACGCGCGGTGGATCAGTTCGTCCTCGTCATAGGTCGAGGCCTTGGCCCCATTGGCCGGCGGCGCGGTGGCCGGCGTGGAAGCGGTCTGGGCCACGGCCTGGCCGGACATCAGGGCGGCGAGGCTGGCGAGAACGAGCAGGCGACGGTCCATGGCGGATCTCCCTATGGGCGGCCGGTTGTAGCCCGCGAACCTTAACGGCGGCTGAATTGCCGACGGGGGCGGGAATTATGCTAGAGCCCCGTCATGACGACTCCTCTCAGCCACATCCGCAATTTTTCCATCGTCGCCCACATCGACCACGGCAAATCCACCCTGTCCGATCGCCTGATCCAGGAGACGGGCGGCCTGACTGCGCGGGAGATGACCGAGCAGGTGCTCGATTCGATGGACATCGAGCGCGAGCGCGGCATCACCATCAAGGCCCAGACCGTCCGGCTCAACTACAAGGCCGACGACGGCGAGACCTATGTCCTCAACCTGATGGACACCCCCGGCCACGTCGACTTCGCCTATGAGGTCAGCCGTTCCCTGGCCGCCTGCGAGGGCTCGATCCTGGTGGTGGACGCCAGCCAGGGCGTCGAGGCCCAGACCCTGGCCAATGTCTATCAGGCGCTGGACAACAACCACGAGATCGTGCCGGTCCTCAACAAGATCGACCTGCCCGCCGCCGAGCCGGACCGGGTGCGCCAGCAGATCGAGGACGTGATCGGCATCGACGCCACCGACGCGGTGGAGTGTTCGGCCAAGTCGGGCGTCGGCATCCACGATGTGCTCGAGGCCATCGTCACCCGCCTGCCCCCGCCCAAGGGCGACGCCGCCGCGCCGCTGAAGGCCCTGCTGGTCGACGCCTGGTACGACGCCTACCTGGGCGTGGTGGTGCTGGTGCGGGTGTTCGACGGGGTGCTCAAGGCCGGCGCCCAGATCCGAATGATGCAGACCGGCGCAACCTACAAGATCGACAAGATCGGCGTGTTCCAGCCCAAGGCGGTCAATGTCGCCGAGCTCGGCCCCGGCGAGATCGGCTTCATCACCGCCCAGATCAAGGAGGTGGCCGACGCCGCCGTCGGCGAGACCCTGACCGAGGAAAAGCGCCAGACCGCCAAGGCCCTGACCGGGTTCAAGCCGGTGCAGCCGGTGGTGTTCTGCGGCCTGTTCCCGGTGGACGCCGCCGACTTCGAGGACCTGCGCGCAGCCGTCGGCCGCCTGCGCCTGAACGACGCCAGCTTCACCTATGAGATGGAGACCAGCGCGGCGCTCGGCTTCGGCTTCCGCTGCGGGTTCCTGGGTCTCCTGCATCTGGAGATCGTCCAGGAGCGGCTGACGCGGGAGTTCAACCTCGACCTGATCGCCACCGCCCCCAGCGTGATCTACAAGATCACCCTGACCGACGGGTCGATGGTCGAGCTGCACAACCCGGCCGACCTGCCCGACGTGGTCAAGATCGCCTCGATCGCCGAGCCGTGGATCCGCGCCACCATCTTCACCCCCGACGAATATCTCGGCGCGGTGATCAAGCTGTGCCAGGACCGCCGGGGCGAGCAGAAGGAGCTCAGCTATGTCGGCAGCCGGGCGATGGTGGTCTATGATCTGCCGCTGAACGAGGTGGTGTTCGACTTCTACGACCGCCTGAAATCGATCTCCAAGGGCTACGCCAGCTTCGACTACCAGATCCAGGAGTACCGCACCGGCGACCTGGTGAAGATGAG
>CAIQDO010000604.1 GCA_903870555.1 uncultured Caulobacteraceae bacterium | reverse complement strand
GGCGGTCCTCGAAGGGGAAATCGAACAGGGTGGCGAGCATCTGGGTGGTCAGTTCCTTGGAGACCAGCTCCACCCAGTTGAACGTCTCATTGCGCGGCACGGAGTCGAGGATCGCCGCCGCCCTTTGCCGGATCAGAACCTCAAGATCGGCCAGGCGCGCGGGCGCCACGGCCGGCGTCACCGCCTTGCGCTGGGCGTCGTGTCGCGGCGGGTCCATGGCGATGAACATCGGCGGCTCGTCGAGATCGGGCTGGTCGCCGATGACGATGGTGCGGTTCGACGAAAAGGCGGCGTGGTTGCTGTCCACGGCCATGATGTCGTTGAAGGTGGTGATCGACCAGTAGGGTCCGAACGGGCTGTCGGCGGTGAAATGCACCGGATCTTCGCGACGCAGCCGGCGGAAGACCTCGTGATGGGCGCCGGTGGTGAACAAATCGGCCCGACTGGGATCGATCTGGTCGAGGGGAACCGACCCGGGATCAAACGCCGAAGTCTGGCCTGGGGCCAAGGAACCGTCCATCGCGACCTCCCGCTTGTTGTTATCGCGCGACCGTAACGGCCGGCCGCCCGCTTGGGAAGGCGCGACAACACCTCTCGTGGCGCGGAACGGCGCGGATTGGCGCAGGATGGCGCGATTTGGCGCGGGCGGGCGCAAATCGGGCGCTTGGCGGGCGCGGGGTTGGCTCGCCCAGGCGCGTTCCGGCGCGCGCGGGCGGCGGCGTCGAATCTTAGAAAATTGTTTTTATTGGGATTTCTTCTCACCCCCAACGAGTCGCGGCCCCGGTTGGCGCATATCCTGTTTTCGCGATGGCAAAGAGCAACGAAAGATTGCATTATGCGATATTACGAGGCGCCTGTAAATCCCTGACCGACCCTGTATGGTCGCCCACAAAGCGCTCTCACGGAGACTGGCCATGGCCGACGACGCAAGGATGTCCGAGGACGCCATGCCGATTGCTACTGCGCGCGCCTATCAGAACAGCCGTTGCGGTGACGGTGTAGGAAACAGGTTTGCCACGAGGGGCGGAGCGTAAATTGCGTAAAGTGTCACTGGATATCCATCATTTTGCGTATGCCTGAGCACGACTGGCTAGGAGTTCAAATTCGTGAAGTTCATTAACGCGGCCCTTCGGACGGACGATTGATAGTAAAAATGGACAATTAGTGTTTACATCAACGGGTTTGATCGAGCGAGACATAATACTTGGACTGTCAGTCTGTCCGGGTGCGTTTTTGATGTGGAATGAAACAAAATGGAAAAATAGGGCTTTCTGGCCTGCTGTAAGGCTGGTGCCACTAGCATTTCTATTATTAACTATAGCGTTAACATCTTTGTTGGTTCCAGAACGAGTCCCGGACGCAATTCGGGTGCCCTTGGTCAGACACATGCTGGGATTTTCTATGTCCGTGTGGGCTGCTGTTGTTACGATCTGCATTTACCGTTCCTACAGGTTTGAGTATGGCGGAGACTGCGGTGGCCTGTCGCGATTTTGGGCGAATATCAAGTTGAGATTGACCAAAGGCAGCGATTAGGAAAATCATGAGTCACGCCGT
>CAIQDO010000603.1 GCA_903870555.1 uncultured Caulobacteraceae bacterium | reverse complement strand
CGAGCACCGTGCGCGTCTTGCCGCGGTTCCAGGTCAGGTAGCCCGGCCGGTCCTTCAGCCGGTCGCCCTCCGGCGGCTCGACCTTGAACACCTCGGCGCCGAAATCGGCCAGCAGCATGCAGGCCATCGGTCCAGCCAGCCCCTGGGAGACATCCACCACGCGCAGGTCGTCGAAGGCGGTCATCCCGGGCCTCACGCGGACCGCAGGTGGGCGATGTCGTTGAGACTGAACAGGTTTCGCTCGCCGGTGCCGGCGCACAGGTAGCGGTGGATGCTGGTATATTGCGGTTCGAAGAACAGCCTGGGCGCCATGTCCAGCACATGCGCCGTCCAGACATTGATCACCCCGCCGTGACAGAACACGGCCACGCGCTTGCCGGCGTTGCGGGCAATGACGCCCTCCAGCGTCGCCACGACGGTCTTCTGGAACCGGGCGATGTCGGCGTCGCGGCCCTGGGCGACGAAGCGTTTCCAGGCCTCGTAGTCGTCGCGCTTGAGCTCCTCCATCGGTGTATAGGAGCCGGAATCCCGGTCGAACTCGACCACGCCGTCGTCGGTCTGGATCTCGTGTCCCTGCAAGGCGGCGTAGGGCTCGGCGGTCTGGACCGCCCGCCGCATGGTGCTGGAGACCACCGCGTCGATCCGCTCCCGCGCCAGCGCCGCAGCCACCTTGCGCGCCTGGACGTGGCCCTCGTCCGACAGCGGCGGATCGGCGGAGTCGGCCGTTCGCAGCGGCAACCCGTGGCGGAGGAGGATCAGTTCCATGCGTGCTCCAGTAACCTCATCCGGCGACCCGTCAGTCCTGCGCGCGCTGCCGTTCGAGCGCCCGCAGCACGCCGGGATCCTCGGCGAGACGCGCGAAGTGGTCGGCCACCTTGGGCCACCGGGCGATGTCGAGACCGTGGAGGGGCAGCCAGCCGGCGATCGTGAACAGATAGGGATCGCAGATTGAATAGGCCTCGCCCATCACCCAGGGTCCGGCCAGCATCTCGTTTTCAATCAGATCGAAGCAGTCGGCCAGGACGAACGCCGACTTTCGCTTCATTTCCGCGATCGCCGCGGGATCGTCGGCCCAGCGGGCCCCGCGCACCCGGTGCGAATGGGCGGGGTGGACCGTGGAGCAGAGGTAGGCGGTGAACGCCTGGACCTGGGCGAAGGCGAAGACGTCGTCCAGCGGCGCCAACTTCGCCTCGGGATAGGACTGGGCGATGAACGCGAGAATCGCGGGGTTCTCGGTGATCACCCCGCGCGTAGTGGCCAGGACCGGAACCCGTCCCTTGGGATTGATCGCCAAATAGCCGGGTTCGCGCTGGGCGTTGGCGCGGAAGTCCACGCGCACGAGATCATAGGCCGCGCCGGACTGCTCCAGGGCGATATGCGACGCCAGGGCGCAGCTGCCGGGCGCGTAGTAGAACGTCAGCATGGGCGTCCTCATCCCTCGCTGACCTGGGCGCTTAGCTCGGCGACCCGGAGCTCGCCCTCACGAGTCTGGCCGCCGATCTCCAGGAATTTCGCCATCGCCGCCTGGGCTTCCGGGGTGCGGGTCAGCTGCTGGAACAGATAGCTCTCGTCGGCCAAGCCCTCGTGAAGCGGCTTGTCGGCGCTGGTGACGGACTGCTTGGCCAGCCGCACCGCCTGCGGCGGGAACGAGGCGATGCGTCGGGCCAGGGCGTCGACATAGGGGCCGATCTCGTCGGCGGCGAAGGCGCGGTTGAGGTAGCCCCAGCGCTCGGCGGTCTCGGCGTCGAGGTCAATCCCGCCCAGGATCACCTCCAGCGTCCGGCTCCGACCGATCAGGCGCGGCATCCGTTGGGTGCCGGTGCCGCCAGGCAGGATGCCGATGGGAACCTCCATCTGGTTGATGACGGTCTTGCCCTTCACCCCGAAACGCATGTCGAAACTCATCGAGATCTCGCTGCCGCCGCCGCCCACCCGGCCCTCGATCTGGGCGATGGTGACGGTGTTCATGGTGCGGAACCGCTCGCACATCTGGTGGTAGGCGTTGCGGTCCCAGGGCTCGCGTTGCGGCGTCCCGTCGGTGGGAAAGGTCAGGATTGCCCCGACGTCGAAATGGGTCAGGAAGAAATCCGGGTCGGCGCTCTTGAGCACGAACACCAGCGCGTCCGGATCGGCCTCCAGCTCCTGCGCCAGCCGCGCCAGTTCGCCATACAGCTCCATGGTGATGATGTTGATTGGCGGCGCGTCGACCGTGGCCGTGACGATCCGGCCCTCCCGAACGATGCGGATCAGTGAATAGTTGTCATAGGCCATGGCGGTCCCCCCAGAGGATTTCGGTCTCGCGG
>CAIQDO010000602.1 GCA_903870555.1 uncultured Caulobacteraceae bacterium | reverse complement strand
CCGCCACCCCGGGCCTGGCCCTGGGACTGGCCTATATTCTGTTCTTCGACGAACCGGCCAATCCCCTGTTCTCCCTCTACGGCACCGCGTTGCTGCTGGGTCTGGCCACCTTCACCCACTTCTACACCGTCGCCCACCTGACCAGCGTCTCGGCGCTCAAGGCGGTCGACCGCGACATCGAGCCGGCGGCGGCTCTTCTCGGGCGTGGGGTCGTCACGGTGCTGACCCGGGTGATCATGCCGATCTGCGCCCCCGCGCTGCTGGAGATCGGCCTGTATCTATTCGTCAACACCATGACGACGGTGTCCGTGGCGCTGTTCCTCAGCCCGCCGGATTTCAGCCTGGCGGCGGTCGCCGTCCTGAATATGGACGACGCCGGCGACGAAGCCCCGGCCGCCGCGATGGGCATGATCATTGTCTATGTCAACGTGCTGGCCCGGCTCGCAGGCGCAGCCGGCCTGAAACGATTTTCGTCAACAAACCTTCACAATTCTTAGTCACGTTAGTTTCACATGGCCCGCCTATAGATAACGGGTGTGGGCGATATGGCCCGTTGTTCTATTCGGTCAAGGCGGCGTTAAGAACGCGCACGGGGGCTCCACGCCGCCGCAACGCGTCGGCGTGGCATTGGCCCTGACCCCCGGGGATGAACTAATGAAAGCCAGATACAAGATTTCTTGCGCCGTCGCGGCGCTCCTGACCGGATGCTCGGGCGCCGCCTGGGCGGCCGACTCGACCGCCGTCAGCGCCTCGTCGGGAACCGCTGTCGAAGAGATCGTCGTCACCGCCACGCGACGCAACGAGAGCATCCAGAACGTCGCCCAGACCGTTCAGGCCTTTGGCGACACGCAACTCAAGCAGCTGAACGTCACCAATCTCAACAGCCTCCTGCAATATACCCCGAACGTCACCTTCGCCAACAACGGCCCCGGCCAGGGCAACATCTACATGCGCGGCCTCTCCGCCGGCTTCGCGGGCAACCAGTCCAGCGCCACGATCGCCCCGTTCCCGAACGTCGCCCTCTACCTCGACGACATGTCGATGCAGTTCCCCTCCCGCAACGTCGACGTCTATGCCGCCGACCTCCAGCGCGTCGAAGTGCTGGAAGGTCCCCAGGGCACCCTGTTCGGCGGCGGCGCCGAGGCCGGCGCCCTCCGCTACATCACCAACAAGCCCAAGCTCGACACCTTCGAGGGCAGCGCCGAGGCCCAATATGGGTGGACGTCCCACGGTTCGGAGAACCAGAACGGCCGCTTCGTCATCAACGTCCCGATCATCAAGGACAAGCTGGCTGTGCGCGCGGTGTTCTATGACGACCACCAGGGCGGCTACATCGACAATGTGGCAAGCACCTTCACCCGGTCGAATTCCGACATGGGCAATTTCTATTTCGGCCTCAAGCCGAACGCCACGACCGGCCTTTGCCCCAACGGCCTGCCCCAAACCAACCCTGGCAACGGTGGCTACTGCGCCCTGCCGTCCAATCAGGCTCCGGCGGCGAACAACTCCGCGGTCGCGGCCCGCGACCAGAACCCGGCCACCTACCAGGGGGTGCGGGCCGAGGTCCTGTTCAAGATCAACGAGGATTGGAACGTTCTGATCACTCAGAGCCTTCAAAACCTCGACGCCCAGGGAACCGGCGCCGCCGAGCCCTACGGTTCGGAATTCCAGAAGCTGGCGCCGCTGCAAGAGACGTCCTTCTCGCCGGCCTACGACAAGGACAACTTTGAGAGCACGGCCTGGACCGTCAATGGCGCGGCCGGCCCTCTGAAGCTGGTCTATACGGGTGGTTACATGGAACGCCACATCAACCAACAGGCGGACTACACCAACTACTCTCGCAGCGCTGGCGGCATGTACTATGAGTGCACGGGCTCCGGCACAGGTTTCGGCAAGACTGCCACGCCGCAGTGCTACTCACCGATCGGCTACTGGCACGACACCGTGAAGAACACACACTTCACCCAGGAATTCCGCGTGAGCACGCCGGACACCTGGCGGCTGCGGGCGATCGGCGGCGTGTTCTACGAGAGCTTCCGCATTCACGATGACATGAACTTCAACTATAAGACGCTGCCCTCCTGCACCACGGCCAACTACGCGCTCTATCTGCAGAACCCCAACAACGTCTGCGTCGGCAACGTGGCCACGGCGCCGGGCTCGACCGCGACCAATCCCGGGGTGCGCGGCGACAACACGGCCTTCGGCGAGGACGCTCAGCGCGGCTACGACCAGACGGCGGCCTTCCTCTCGGTGGACTTCGACGTCATCCCCAACGTGCTTACGATCACCGGCGGCACGCGGTACTATAACTATGACGAGTTCGAGACGGGCTCGCAGTACGGGACCGACACGAGCTGCCTGGGTGTGCCGAACCTGCCGAACGGCTGCACGACTGACACCGTCAATATCGACTCTCACCATGACAAGGTCACCTACCACGGCTTCAAGAGCCGGGCGGGGGTCAACTGGCATGTCAACGACCGGACCCTGGCCTATTTCCTGTGGTCGCAAGGGTTCCGGCCTGGCGCCTTCAACCGGAACTTCAACAACGTGGCTCCGGTCCTGACGACCGCGGCTGGAGCGGCGGTTCCCATCGGCTCGCCGAACGTCACTGGCGACACGGTCGTCAAACAGTATCAGAAGCCTAACGGCTACGCCCCCGACTCCCTGACCAACCTTGAGATCGGCTTCAAGACGGAGCTGTTCGACCGCCGGTTGCGGGTCAATCTGTCCGCCTATTACATGGACTGGGACAGCGTCCAGCTGCTGTTCTTCAACCCGGCGGCGGGCCTGGGCAACACCACCTTCGGCGTCAACGGCCCGAACTACAATGTGAAGGGCGTCGAGGCCCAGGTAGTCGCAAGGGTTGCTTCTGGGCTGACCGTTCAGGGTTCGGCCACCTACAACCACGAGGTCCAGACCTCCTCGCCCTGCCTGATCTCGAACATTGCCGGATCGCCGACCAAGGGCAGCTGCATCACGGCGGTCTACAGCTCGGCGCTCGCTCAGAATGTGGCGTTCCAGAATCCCTTCGGCGCCACGGGCACAACCCCGGCCTTTGCCCCCAAGTTCCAGGGCAACATCCGGGCCCGCTACGAGTGGGCCATCGGCGAATACAAGCCCTACGCCTCGGTCAGCGCCCAATATACCGGCAGCATGTACAACCAGCCGGCGACCTACACCTCCGGCGACGGCGTGACGATCCCGGGCACGACCCTGCTGCGCTACTATCAGCCGGCCTACGCCACCGCCGACATCGCCGTGGGCGTCTCCAAGGCCAATTGGTACGCGGAGATCTATTCGAACAACCTGTTCGACAGCCACGCCAGCGTGTTCACCTCTTCGGCTCAGTTCATCAAGTCGGCGGTGCCGCTGCGTCCGCGGATCATCATGCTGAAGGTCGGCGCCAGCTTCTAGGCTGTCGCGGATGATGGCCGGCTCCCCGGGAGCCGGCCGGGACATAAGAGCCTCGCCTCGCCACTGCTGGCTGGGCGGGGCCTTTTCTGTTCAGTCGCGGTACCGCGCGGCGGCGTCGCCTAACGCCTCGCGCAGCGGCGCCAGCCACGGCTCGTAGGGGCGCCAGGCGTCGAGGCCGTCGCGGAAGATCGGCTGGCGGACCTGCTCGGAGCTCGGGGTGCGCACGCTGCGCCGGGTCCGATGAAACTCGACGCAGGCCGGCTCAAACGGCAACCGGCAATGGGCGAGGATGCGACGGACCTGAGCCTCGACATCCTCCACCACATCTTCATGGTTCACGCGCAGGACCTTGCCGGGCAGGGCCTCGTCCCAATGCGCCATCAACTCGAGGTAGGTTCGGTAGTATCGGGCCACATCCTCGACGCTGTAGGCGAACTCCTGGCCCTGGGCGAAAAGCTGTTTGAGGATGCTGAAGCAACAGCTCATCGGCTCGCGGCGGGCGTCGATCACCGTCGCGCGCGGCAGCATCAAGTGGATCAGGCCGATATGGCGGAAGTTGTTGGGCATCTTGTCGATGAAGTACGACCGGCCCGTGCGATGGACGGCGGTGTCGGCAAGATACCGGGCGCCCAGACGGGCGGCGTCTTCGGCCGTCAGGTCGGCCAGGATGCGAGGGTACCGCGGGTTGTCGAGATCGGGGTCGCGACCCTGCAACTCCAGCACGATCGCCTGCACGTCGGACAACTCCTGGGTCCCTTCGACCTGGGAGTGTGACGCGAGAATCTGCTCGATCAGGGTCGAGCCGGACCTGGGCAGGCCGACAACGAAGATCGGATCGGGCCGCGGATCGCCCCAGCCGACTCGGCGCTCGAAGAAGGCCGGAGTGCAGACGGCTTTCTGCAACCGGGTGTTGGTCTCCAGGATCTCCGGACGATACCGGCTCTCGGCGCGCTTGAGGGCATTGCCGCGCGCATAGAAAGCCCAGGAGTCGTCGATCTCCCCGCGATCCTCGAACGCCTTGCCCAGCGCGAAGCAGAGATGGGCGCGGTCGTCGACGATCACCCTGTCACCCGCCTCGGCGGCGCGCATGCGGGCGATTTCCTCGTCCTCGAAGCGATAGGTCTTGAGGTTGGCGAGGCTCCACCAGGCGTCGCCGAAGTCCGCCCGCAGGTCGGCCGCCGCGCGATAGGCGGTCACGGCTTCGGCGGTCCGGCCGACCGTTTTGAGCGCGTGTCCGAGCCACAGGCGCAAATCCGCGTCCTGCGGCGCGTCGGCCAGCATCGATTCGTAGATGGTGATCGCCTCGTCATTGCGACCGAGACCCACGGCCGCCGCGGCGGCCAGGGCGCGGTAGTCGAGGTTGCCAGGATCGAGCGCCAGCAGGCGCTCCAGTTGCTCCCGGGCGACGGCGTAGCGGTGACGGTCGACGAGACAGCGCGCATAGTCCAGACGAGCCGCCCGGTGGTCGGGCGCCAACTCGAGCATGGCCGACAGCAGCAGTTCGGCGTCGTCGAGCACGCCCCGCGCCATGCCGATCTTGGCCAGCAGCCTCATTGCCTCGGGATGGTCGCCGTGCCGCAGGAGGAAGGCGCGGATCCTCTGTTCAGCGGGGCCCAGATCGCCGTCGGCGAACAGGGCGGTGCAGGCCACCACCTCGCCCGGCAGCGCCGCCAGGGTTGCGACGTGGGCCGCCGCCGTCGCGGCGTTGGCCGTATCGCCGGTGAGGCGATAGAGACCTTCGAGCATCTTCCAGGCCATGGGCAGGGCGGGATTGATGTTCACCGCCCACAACAAGGCGTCGATCGCCGGCGCCGCTTCACGCCGCGCGACGAAGCAAAGTCCACGTTCCTGGTGCAGCAGGCTGAACTTTGGATTGAGGGTCTCCAGCCGTGCGAGGCTCTCCATCGCCTCGTCGATTCGGAGCAGGTGGCGCAGACTGAACGCTTCAACGAGCAACAGGTCGCGATTCCTGGGCCAGTCGACAAGCATCGCCCGGGCGCCATCCACCGCGGCCTCATGCCTTCCCTCGCTCTGCAGGCGGCGGAGCCGGAGAACTTCGGTCTCCACCGGGGAGATGTCGGCCATGACGGCGAGCCCATTCATGACCCAGACATAGCACGAAACCGGGGGCCGCGAGTCGATGCGGATAGGCTGGCGCTTCTCGCCTCCGCCCCTTAGCATGGAGGAAACGGGGAGGCGGCTTCGGCCGACCGAAAATGTCGAACGAGGTCGAAACGATCATCGGGCCGATCGGTCCGGATGTAGGCAATCACGAGGCGCGGGCCGTGAAGCTGCGCCTTGGCATGCTGGCCGCCTATGGCTCGGGCATGCTGGTGCAGGACACCCTGGGTCTGGGCTTGGGCACTCTGCTGTTGTTCTACCTCACCGTCATCTGCGGCCTGTCGGGCTCGGCGGCCGGACTGGCCCTGGGAATCGCCCTGGTGGTGGACTCCTTCGTCGACCCGCTGGTTGGCTCGATCTCCGACAACAGCCGCTCGCGACATGGCCGGCGGCACCCGTTCATGCTCGCCTCGGCCATTCCCATCGCCGTCGGCTTCGGCGCCCTGTTCTCCATTCCGGCCGGCCTGACCGACGGGGTGCTCTTCGCCTATGTGGTCACCATGCTCCTGGTCGTGCGCATCGGCCTGAGCTTCTTCCAGGTGCCCTACATCGCCCTGGGCGCCGAACTGTCGGACGACTACGCCGAGCGCTCGACCATCGTCGCCTCGCGGGTGCTTTTCACCGTGGTGGCCGGCGTCTCCGCCGCCTTCCTGGCCTATGGCGTATTCCTCAAGGGCCACGACGGACAGCTCAACCGAGGGGCCTACGCCCCCTATGCGTGGACCTGTGGCGGCCTGGTTCTGGCCGGCGCCGCCCTGGCCACCTTCGGCACCCTCGGAACACGCCACCGGTTGCACGCGGCGCCGGAAGGCCAGAAGTCCGGCCAGCTGCTTTCCGAGGTGATCGAGGTGTTCAAGAACCGGTCGTTCTGCCTGCTGTTCGGCGCCTGCCTTGTGCTGTTCGTCGGGCTTGGCGTGGCAGGCTCCCTGGCGCTGCACGCCAACACCTATTTCTGGAAACTGCAACCCCAGCAGATCCTGCTGATCACCCTGTTGGTGTCGGCCGGCTATCTGGTCGGCGTGTTCATCGCGACGGGCCTGACCAAGGTTCTGGAAAAGCGAGCCATCGCCATGATCGGCATCGCGATGATCGGCCTGGGTCAGTTGATCCCGGCGTCGCTGAAGGTCGCGGGGCTGATTCCGCCTGACGCCACCATGGCCACCCTGATGATCGCCGGGGTGTTCACCGGCATCGGCGCCAGCTGTTCGTTGATCGGCTTTCAGTCGATGATGGCCGACGCCGCGGACGAACACGAGACGCTGTTCGGCGCCCGCCGCGAGGGCCTCTATTTCGCCGGCATCAGTTTCTCGGCCAAGGCTTCCAGCGGCATCGGCGCCCTGATCGCCGGACTGATTCTGGACCTGATCCAGTTTCCGCACGGCGTCGGCGTGCATAGCGCGGCCCATGTGGCCATCCCCGCCGGCACGGTCCTGCGTCTGGGCTTGCTGCACGGCCCGGGCGCGTCGGTGATCACGGCGATGTCGGTGGTGGTGCTGGTGTTTTATCGCCGCGGCCGTCGCGACCATGAGGAGGTGCGGCGGATCCTGGTCCAACGCCGGGCGGTTCGCGCCTAGCCGCGGCCAATATCAGAGCCGCCGCCACGGCGAACGCCGAACCGAGCAACCAGCCGGCCAGCACGTCCGATGGCCAGTGAACGCCCAGATAGACCCGGCTGACGCCGATGGCGCCGATCAAGACCATGGCCATGGCGACCGCAGGGATCCGTCCCCGTCGACGGCTCTGGCCGTTGGTCATCACCGAAGCGAGGGTCAGATAGACCACCGCGCTCATCATCGCGTGGCCGCTGGGGAAGCTGGCGCCGTAGTCCAGATCGAGATGAAGCCGAAGCGGCGGGCGCGGGCGCCCTAACCAGGCCTTCAGGATCTCGGACGTCGCCTGGGCGGCGACCACCGTGGCGGCGAAGATCGCCGCCTGCGTGGCGCGCCCTCTGATCGCCAATAGGGCGATGGCTGTGACCGCGACCAGGGTGAGCACCGTGAAACCGCCAAGGGCGGTGATATCCCGCGCCGATTCCTGCAGCCACCAAGGGCCGATCGGCAGGGCCGGATCGCCCCGCACCCGGAGGGCCAACAGGATGGCGAGGTCGATCGGCGGGTTCACGCCGCGCGGAGGCGGCCGTGGGGGTGGAAGAACAGGGCCTGACCGATGGCCGCCTTTAGGGTCGCTGGCGAGAAGGGTTTCGTGATCACGAACGTCGGCTCGAAACCGTCGCCGGTTAGCAGCCGCTCGGGAAAGCCGGTGATGAAGATCGCCGGAATGGGAATCGCGGCAAGGATCTCGACTGTCGCGTCGATGCCCGATGAGCCGTCGGCCAGCTGGACATCACTCAGAATGAGTCCCGGACGATGGCGATGGGCCGCAGCGATCGCCTCGGCGCGGGTCGAGGCGATGTCGATGACGCGGTGGCCGAGTTCGGTCACCAGTGCGGCGATATCCGCGGCGATGATCGGCTCATCCTCGATGATCAGCACGTCGGTGGCCAACTCGGCGTCTATATCGGCCTGCGCCTGAAGAATCAGGGCGTCCAGGTCCGACGGATTGACCGACAGGATTGTCGCCGCCTCGTCGTCGCTGAACCCCTCCACCGCGGTCAGCAGAAACGCTTGGCGGGACCGGGGGGCGATTCGCAACAGCCGGGCGGAAACGGTCGTCGACAGGGGTTCGCCTTCATCTTCCGACTGGCGGTCTTCCAGCAAGGCGCCGGTGCTTCGCCAGATCGCCTCGAACGCCCGGTAGAGCGCGACACGCGGCGGAAGATCGCGGTCCAGAGCCTGCCGTCCCTGGATCAGCGCCTCCAGAGCCGCGCGGACGTAGCCGTCGCCGGTCAGCTGGTCTCCGGTGAGCGCGCGCGCGTAGCGCCTGACGAAGGGCAGGTCCGAACTCAGGGTCTGGTGAAGTCGCGTCATAGTCCCTCCGCTCGTCGCCCCTGCGCCTCGCGCGGCGGGGCTCAAGCCCGTCGAAGGCCAACGCGCGCCCTCGGCGAAAGTTCCGCCGGACGGATTCGATCCATCGGGGAATCTCAGACCTTCGCGCGGTCCGCCATCATCCGGCGAACGACAGCCTGAAAGGTTTCCATGTCGAACGGCTTACCGACGACCGGCGCTTCGGGAAAACCCGTCGCGGCGCCGGAGCCCTGGCCGGTGATGAAGCAGAATGGCACGCCCCTGGCCTTCAGCGCCTCGGCGACCGGTCGAACGGACTCCCCCCGCAGGTTGACGTCGAGAATAGCCCCGTCGATGTCGGGGACGGTGGCGACAACGTCGAGCGCGTCGGCAAGGGTCTCCGCCTGCCATTTCGCCTCGAAGCCGACATCGGCGAGATAATCCTCCAGGATCAACGCGATCATGAATTCGTCCTCGACGATGAGGAAACGGGCTCGGCCCTGACTGTCCATGCTCACGTCCGCCTCTTATCCCTCGAGCCGTAGGCCCGCGGATCCGTGTGAGAATGGCGCCCACCGGGAGGCTTAGCGAGGAGAAATCCGCAGCCCCCTCGAAGTCGTTCTCCTCCAATGGAACCTCCGCCCGCCAGGTCCGTTGAGGTGGGGAGACGCAAGCCCCTTGCCCCTAAACTCGACCAACGCCCTGGCGCCGACCGTCGCTCCGCTGGGCGGCGCCCCCCGCACGGGCGTCATGGGAGCCGTTGGCCAAGGAACGCGTCGGCGCCGTGTTGAGTAAAGGAGTCGGGCAATGATCATCTTCGATGTCGTGAAGGAAGAGCACGGCTGGGCGGTGAAGATGGGCCAGCGGATGACCACGCCGTTCTGGTCGCGGACGGTGGCGATCACGGAGGCCAATCGCCTGGCCGCCGCCATTCGCCGCCACGGCGCGTTGACCGAGGTGGTGATCGAAGGCGGCTCGACGTCGCCCGCCGGAACGCGCTCGGCCACCCATGCCTGACGCCGAGCCCGGTTGCTGATGCCTTCATCCGCCAGCGGAACACAATCCTTCGCCACCGCCGTCCGACGCGACCCCTTTCTGCCGCCACTGAGACGTCTGTTGGGCGAGAGCGGGCCGACGCCGCCCTGGGATGACACCGCCCCGATCCGGGGGGAACTG
>CAIQDO010000601.1 GCA_903870555.1 uncultured Caulobacteraceae bacterium | reverse complement strand
CAACCTGGCCGGCATCAAGGACTCCACGGGCAACAAGGAGGGCTACGCCGCCTTCGTGCGCGAGTTCCCCGAGCTCAATATGCGCACCGGCACGGGCAGCAACCTCGAACACGCCCTCGATCACGGCATGGGCGCCATCCTGGCCGAAGGCAACGCGTTCACCCGCATGTGCGCCGACGTCTTCGCCGCCTTCCGGACCGGAAAGGACTATCACATCCCTCTTGAGCGGCTGCGCGCCGCCGAGCGGATGATGCGCGGGGCGGCCACGGGCATCGATAGCTACGGACCGATGAAATACGCCGTCGCCCTGGAGATGGGCCGGCCTCAGACCTTCCAGCGTCCGCCCCATCCCGACGTCACCGACGCCCAGAAGCAGGCCATCCGCGAGACCCTGGCCAGGATCAAGGACCTGCCGTGAAGGCGGGCGAGAGCAGGGAATTCAATTCATGAAGATGCGTCACGCCTTGGCCCTGGCCGGTCTGGTTCTTATCGCCGGACGGGCTTCCGCGGCCGATCAGAGTCCTTCGCCCAAGGCGCCGGATGTCGAATGGCCCACCTACGCCGCCGACCTCGCCGGCAGCCGTTATCGGCCCCTCGCCCAGATCGACGCCGGCAACTTTTCCAATCTGGAGGTGGCCTGGCGCTTCAAGACCGACGCCCTGGGACCGCGGCCAGAATTCAAGCTTGAGGGCACGCCCCTGGAGGTCGGCGGGGTTATCTACGCCACCGCTGGCACCCGCCGCGCCGTCGTGGCCCTCGACGCCGTCACCGGAGAGCTCCTCTGGGTGCATGGCGAGAAGGAAGGCGCCCGCGGGGCCGCCTCGCCGCGCCAGTTGTCCGGACGCGGCCTTGCCTGGTGGTCCGACGGCAAGGACAAGCGCATTCTGTACGTCACCCCAGGCTATCGCCTCATCGCCCTCGACGCGGCCACCGGCCAGCGCATCGCCAGCTTCGGAGACGGCGGCGAGGTCGACCTGAAAAAGGACTGGGACCAGGATGTCTGGCCGGATCTGACCACGGGCGAGGCCGGGCTCCACGCCACGCCGCTGGTGGTCAAGGACACAGTCGTCATAGGCGCGGCGTTCCGCGAGGGTTTCACCCCGACGCGGATGAACAACAACAAGGGCTATGTGCGCGCCTTCGATGTACGCACGGGCCGGCGCATCTGGACGTTCCATAACATCCCCAAGAAGGGCGAGTTCGGTTACGAAACCTGGCTGAACGGCTCGGCCGACACCACGGGGAACACCGGCGTCTGGACGCAGATGACCGCGGACCCGGACCTCGGCCTCGTCTACCTGCCGATCGAATCGCCGACCAGCGACTTCTACGGCGGCCAGAGGCCGGGCGCCGGCCTGTTTGGCAACAGCCTGGTGGCCGTGGATATCGCCACGGGCAAGCGCGCCTGGCACTTCCAGCAGATCCATCACGAGATCTGGGACTATGACAACTCCGCCGCGCCACTGCTGATGGACCTCACCGTGGCCGGCAAGCCGGTCAAGGCCGTCGCTCTGCCGTCCAAGCAGGGCTACCTCTATGTCTATGACCGCGCCACCGGCGCGCCGGTCTGGCCGATCCCTGAGCGCAAGGTCGAGAAGGGCGATGTGCCCGGCGAGTGGTATGCCCCCACCCAGCCGATTCCGTCGAAGCCGCCGCAATATTCCCGCAACGGCGGCACGGAGGGCGACCTGATCGACTTCACCCCGGCGCTGCACGCCAAGGCGGTGGAGCTGATCAAGAACTACCGGATCGGTCCGGTCTATACGCCGCCAGTGATCAGCCGCCAGCCGGGGCCTCTGGGCGTGCTCAACATGTCCGCCAACGGCGGCACCAACTGGCCGGGCGGGTCCTTCGATCCGGAGACCCACACCGCCTATGTCTATGCCTGCAACGCCTGCGTTCAGGCGGTGGGCCTGGTTCCCGGCCCGTCGGACATGACCGACCTTCATTATGTCGTCGGCGTCGCCGGCGAGGCGACACGGATGATCAAGGGACCGGGCGAAAGCGTCGGCGCCGACTCGCCGCCGCCGCCCAAAAAGGCCGGCCCCAGCGGCTATCACAGCCTGGATGTCGATGGTCTTCCTCTGGTCAAGCCGCCCTATTCCACCATCACCGCCTTCAATCTGGATCAGGGCGATATCCTCTGGCAGGTTCCCCACGGCGACACCCCCGACCTGCTGCGCCATCACCCCGCGCTCAAGGGCCTCGACATTCCGCGCACCGGCCAGGCCAGCTACGGCATTGGCACGCTCGTCACCAAGACCCTGGTCATTGCCGGTGATCCCCAGGTGACCACCACGGCCGATCACCCGCGCGGCGCGATGCTGCGCGCCTACGACAAGAAGACGGGCAAGCAGGTGGGGACGGTGTGGATGCCGGCGCCGCAGAGCGGCTCGCCGATGACCTATTCGGTGGGCGGCCGGCAGTTTATCGTCGTGGCGGTCAGCGGCGGGAACTACAGCGGCGAATACATCGCCTTCGCCTTGCCGGAGACCCAATGAGGCGTCCGCTCGCCCTGGCCGTCGTCGCCGCGGCCCTGGCGCTGGTGGTGGGCGAGACCGGCGAGCGCACCGTCTGGAGCGGGGTCTACACCGAGGCCCAGGCCCAACGCGGCGAGACGGCCTATGCCACCCACTGCCAGGCCTGCCACGGCGCTCAGCTCACCGGTGTGGGCGAGGCCAAGCCGCTTGGCGGGTCGGCGTTCCTGTCCAGCTGGAACGGCCTGACGGTCGGCGACCTGTTCGATCGCATCCGCTCCACCATGCCGGCGACGGCGCCCAAGAGTCTGGCGCGCGAGACCTACGCCGACGTCCTGGCCTATCTGCTGAAATTCAACGGCTTCCCCGCCGGCCAGACCGATCTGCCCGGTCGGGTGGAAGCCCTCGCCGACATTCGTATCGACCCCTTCGCCAGCGCCGCCCTGGCCCCCGCCTCCGTTCGGGCCGAGACGCCGGTCCCGCCGCCGGGCGACACAGCTCCGCGCGACACACCGCCCGACCCCAACGCCTGGCCGCAGACCT
>CAIQDO010000600.1 GCA_903870555.1 uncultured Caulobacteraceae bacterium | reverse complement strand
GGCATGGGGCGGCGTCGGGGCCACCTTGACGTCCAGACCATGGCGGACCCGAAGTACATTGCCGACCTCGACCGCCAGGGCGGCGCGGGCGGCCAAGTCGGTGGTGCGGCATTGCACCAGGGCCACCACCCGCTCTTCGCCACTGTCGTCGTTGACCGAAAACACGGCGACGTCGCCGGCCCGAAGGCCGTCGACTTCCTTTTCCGCTGTCCACTCGAGATCTTGCGGCCACACATTGCGGCCATTGACGATGATCAGGTCCTTCGCCCGACCGGTGATGACGATCTGGCCATCGAGGGCGTAGCCGAGGTCGCCGGTGTCCAGCCAGCCGTCGGCAGAAAGGGCCTTGGCTGTTTCCGCGGGCTCGCCGAAATAGCTTTTCATCAGGCTCGGGCCATGCGCGAAAATCCGGCCGACGCATCGGTCACCGACCACCGCGCCGGCGTGGTCCCGCACCTCAAGGCGGTGACCGGGCACCACCGAGCCGCAAAGGGCGAATTCGCGGGTCCGGGCCGCTTCCGATGTCGCCGCGCGAGCCAGACCGTTCCGCTCCAATTCGTCGACGTCCACCGTGTCGGACTTCAGGCCCTGGCCCACCGGCGACAAGGTCAGGGCGAGGGTCGCCTCCGCCATTCCGTAGCTGGCGTTGAAGGCGTGGGGGTCGAAACCCACGGGTGCATAGGCCGCGGCAAAAGCGCGCAGAGGTTCGATGCGGATCATATCGCCGCCCAATCCGGCCACCCGCCAGCCCGACAGATCCATGTCGGCCAGGGTTGTGGCTCCCGCCCGGCGCGCCGCGAGATCGTAGCCGAAGGTCGGAGCATAGGAGATCGTGCCGCCCCGCTTTGAGATCAGGTCGAGCCAAAGGCCGGGTCGGCGAACGAAGGCGCCGGTGGGCAGCATGTCGATGGACGTCTGGAAGCCGATGGCGGTCAGCAACATGCCGACCAGACCCATGTCATGGTAGAGCGGCAGCCAGGTAACGGCCCGATCGAAGGGCGTCACGCCCAGGCCGGTATCGCCGATGGCGACCACGTTGGTCATCAGGGCTGTCTGGGTCACCGCCACGCCCATGGGGAACCGCGTGCTGCCTGAGGAGAACTGCAGGTATCCGAGGCCAAGGGGATCGGGGGCCGGAAGTCGCTCGCTCCTGTCGTCCGGAACGTCGCAGACGGCTCCGCAGAACAACAGGCCCTGTCCCACGCTAGCCTCGACGAACCAATCGGCGATGGCCTTGGGAGCAAAGGCCGCGCGGGCCTCGGCCGAAGCGATCATCCGCCCGACGTGGGCGATGTAGGTGTCCTTACCGCCAAACGGCGCGGGCAGTGGCACGGGCGCCGGCACAAGATCGGCGTACTGGCAGGCGAAGAAGGCGCGCAGAAAATCGCCGTCGCTTTCGGCGGCGATCGCCACCCGGTCGCCGGGGACCAGTCCAAGCGCCAGCAGCCGGCCCGCAAGGTCGCGGGCCTGTCCGGCCAGGGCCGCATAGGTCAGCACCTCCGACAGTTCGCCGCGCAGCGAATGGATGTTCACGCCCGTCGATTGCAGGGCCGCGTAGTCGAGCGCCTCGGTGATGGTGGCGAAATCGCCCTTTCGGAGAATCCGGTCAGGGGCGGTGGGCGTTGGGGTCAAGATAGGGGGTCCACTAGAGGGCTTTTAGGAAGCGGCGGCTTTAGACATCATCTGGCTAGGTCCGGAAGCGTGGCGTCATCGACAATGCCTCCGGACCTGATAGTCGATACAGGCGTCTCGCGTCGAGCGTATGGCCAAACTTGGCGACCTGAACCAGATTGGGGTTCCCATCGGGTTCGACGCGCGGAAACTCGGCGCCGGAAGGATGCGTATGAACACCACAGGCTCCAGCGAAGGCTCGGCTAGCCCCAGCGCAGGGCCAGCGGCCAGCGGCGCCCCCGCGGACCTCAAGGCGCCTGATTTTTCGCTCCAGGCGGCTTGGCGGCGGGACAAGGGGCGTGACCTTCGGCCGCTGCTGCGACTGATTCCCCTGGTCAAGGACCATCCCGTCGACGCGGTCCTGGGCATGACGTTCATGCTGATCTCCTCGGCGGCGATCCTATGCATCACCCAGGGGTTGAAGTGGGTGATCGATGGGGGCTTCGCCGTGCGCACGGTCGAAGCCCTGGTGCGGGTGTTCCTGATGGCCGGCGGCGTGGCGGCGGTGCTGGCTGTGTCCACGGGCCTTCGGCTCTATTTCCTGATCAAGCTTGGCGAGCGGGTCGTCGCCGATCTGCGCAAGCTTGTCTTCAAACATGTGCTCAGCCTTGATCTGACACACTTTCTGAAACTTCGCACCGGCGAGGTGCTCTCGCGCCTGACCGCCGACATGGCCATTGTCGAGGCCGTGGTCGGCAATGTCGTCCCGGTGGCGATCCGCAACACGGTAACCCTTTGCGGCGCCCTGATCTGGATGCTGCTGGTCAGCCCTGACTTCACGTTCCTGGTCCTGCTGATGATTCCGGTGGTCTTGACCCCGATGCTCATCATGAGCCGGCGGCTGCAGGCCCTGTCGGCCAGGGCCCAGGATCGCTTCGCCGAGGCCATGGGCTATGCTGGCGAGGGCCTGGGCGCCATCGACACGGTCCAGGCCTTCGGCCAGGAGGCCGCCGTCGCCGGCCGGTTCGACACCGCGGTCGAGAGCGCGTTCGAGGCCTCGCGCTCGCAGGTGCGCGCCCGGGGCGTGCTGTCGTTCCTGATGATCGGCCTGATATCGGCCGGAATGCTCGGACTGCTGTTCCGCTCGGCCTTGGCGGTTATCGTTGACCACAGCCTCACCCCAGGCGCCTTGGTGCAGCTTCTGGGTCTGGCCTTTGTCGCCGCCAATGCGGTCAAGGACCTGTCGGAGGTGTGGGGACAGATCCAGAAAGCCTCGGGAGCCGCCGAACGCATCGTGGTGATGATGGACACGACCCCGGCCATCCGTGCGCCGGCCCGGCCCGAGCCTATGCCGAGACCCGCCCGAGGCGAGGTCAGTTTCGAGAACGTCCGCTTTTCCTACCCCGGCCGGTCTGGCCCGCCAGCGCTGAACGGCTTTTCGCTGCTTGCAAGGCCAGGCGAACGGGTGGCGCTGGTCGGGCCGTCGGGGGCCGGCAAGAGCACGGTGCTTCGACTGTTGCTGCGCTTCTACGACCCGGACTCCGGTGTCGTTCGCATCGATGGGGTGGATCTCACCCGCGCCGATCCCGCCGAGGTGCGCGCCCGCATGGCTCTGGTCGCCCAAGAGGCGCCGCTGTTTTCAGGGTCGGCGGCCGACAATATCCGGTTCGGGCGTCCGAACGCCTCCATCGACGAGGTTCGGGCGGCGGCGCTCGCCGCCCAGGCTGAGGGATTCCTCGACGCCCTGCCGCAGGGGTTCGAGACCACGGTTGGCGAGCACGCCAAGACCTTGTCGGGCGGGCAGCGTCAGCGCCTCGCCATCGCCAGGGCGCTGTTGCGCCGCTCGCCGATCCTGCTGCTCGATGAGGCGACCAGCGCCCTTGACGCCGAAAACGAGCGCCTGGTTCAGGCCGCCTTGCACGAGGCGATGATCGGCCGCACCACCCTGGTGATCGCCCACCGCTTGGCCACGGTGCTGGAGGCGGACCGGATCGTGGTGATGGAAGCCGGCCGGGTGGTCGAGGAAGGCCGCCACGCCGAGCTTCTGGCCCGCGGCGGCCTGTATGCCCGGCTCGCCCGTTTGCAGTTCGCCGCCCAGGCCGCCTGACGGGCGCTTGGTGGTCGCGGTCGTTTCGTGGTTGGCCGAGTTACCCGTGGCCTTGAACAAGGTCCGGACGGGTCTGTATCTGGAGCGGACTTTGGGCCCTTGCGGCTTGAGAGGCGTCGGGTCGGGGGACTGAGATGGACACCGACAAGGCCTCCGCGACAAAGGCTCGCATTCTCGCTGGCGCCCTGCGTCTGTTCAACGCCCAAGGCGTCGGCGCCCTTTCCGCGCTCGACATCGCCACGGCCCTGGGGATCAGCCCAGGGCATCTCTATTATCATTTCAAGGGCAAGCGCGAGATTCTGGTCGAGTTGGCCGCCCGCTACCAAGGCGAGATCGAGTTGGTGCTCCACTCGGCCACGGCCGCCTGCCGGGGCGAGGGGGCCACCCTCGAAACCCTGTGGACCCACGTTCATATCCTGGCGGAGGAGGCCTGGGACGCCCGGTTCCTCTATCGCGAGGCCGGAGCCCTGGCGCTGCGATATCCTGATCTCGGGCCGCGGATTCGCCGCATCATCGCCGCCGAGCGGGTGACCCTGCGCGCCATGCTGGCCGGCCTGGCCCAGCGCGGTGTCATCGTCGCCCGGGAGGACATCCTCGACGGCCTCTCACGTCTGATGACCACCGCCATCGGTTTTCACGCCATCGAGCTGGAACTGGAGGGTGACCCGGGGCCCGACCGCGACCGTGTCGCCCGGGCGGTCGCCCACATCATGCGGCTTCCCGCCGGATTCGCGCGGGACTCAAAATAGGAGCCGCGAAGCGACTATCGACGGCCCCGCCGCGCCGCGAGGGTCGCGGCCAGCCGGCGGGTGGTCTCCGGATCGCGCCAGAGCACCACCAGGGCGCCGATCAGGCCGATGTGTAGCAGCGCCGCGCCGAGGCCGAGGTTGGCCATGCTCCAGATCAAACCCGGCCCCGCGGCCATGGCCGCGCAGGTCAAGGCGTAGGTCGCCAGGCGTCCCGGTCCCACGGGCGATTCGAGTCGCCATAGAACACCGGCCAGGGCGCCCGTCGCCATCACCGCCTTGATCGCCGCCATGGCGCGCAGCAGGCGGGTCAGGCCCTCGCCCGCGAGGGCTGCGGCCCTCGCGGCGGTCGCGCCGTCGGTGACCTGCAACCCGGCTACGGCCGCCGCCAACGCCGCCGCGAGGACCAGACCTTTGCTCAGTCGCGGCGAGAACGCGCGGCCCGCGAGGATTTGCCGACCTTGGCCCCGCGCCGATGCGGGAAGTGTCGCAAGGGTCATGGGACCGCCGCCTCCATCGAATGCAGATTAGATCTTCAGCCTCTCAGAAAAATCGCGCCATGGCCAGCGGCGCCGTCTCGACGCTATAATGGGCATCGGCGATCGACGGGAGCGCACGGCTTATGGAACCTCCAAGAAAGCTCGTAAGAGACGTCGGGCGTCTCGGCGCCGCGGCCGGGCAGGCGTTCCTCGGCGTCGAGGTGGTCGCCTATGTCGTTCTGGGCCTGATGCTTGCTGTGGCGGTCATGGTTGGCATCGGCGGCGCGGCGACGTCTCTGTGGGCCGCCGTCCTCGCGCGTGGCGACGCGGCCTTCCTGGTGCTGGCCGTGGACCGTTTGCTGTTCGTGCTGATGGTCGTGGAGGTGTTGCACACCGTGCGCGTATCGTTCCGGTCCGGACGTCTGATCTGCGAGCCATTCCTGATCGTCGGCCTGATCGCCTCCATCCGCCGCGTCCTGGTCATCACCCTGGAATCGTCCCAGGTCGGCCAGCTTGGCAAATGGAGTCCCCAGGCTCAGGCCTTGCTCGATTCCACGATGCTCGAACTGGGGGTTCTCGGGCTTCTGATCCTGATCATGGTCGTTTCGATCATCCTATTGCGCCGGAGCGAGCGCCCCTCGGACGACTAGACCAAGCGGATCAACGGTCAGTCGCGCGCGGCTTTCAGGTCGGCGACATCCCGGGCCAGCGCCTCGACCCTCGCGGTCAGCTTTTCCAGGGCCTGAGCCATGGCCGGCACGTTCCAGGGCGCGAGTGTGTCGCTGACGGTCTCGCGAACCTTGTCCAGTCTGGCCTCCAACGCCGCCTTCTGTTCCGCGCTGAAGGCCTGGGCCTTGGCCGCCGCGGTCTCAACCGCCTGACCCGCCTTTTCGATCTCTGGCGATCTGGCCAGCGACTTGCGCACGCGCTCCTCGAATTCCTCGCCCATGGCGACCAGGTGCTCAAAGGTTTCGCCTGCCGAATGGGTCAGCTTCTCGACAGCGTCCTGCGTCTCGGCGTGGACCTTGCCGTAGGCGCCCACGCCAGCCAGCCAGATCTTGCGTGCCATGTCCATGTCGGTGGCGGTCTTGGGAGCTTCGGCGCCCTCGACATGGGGTTCGACGGTGGGGTCGGTCATGAGATATTCCTGTTCTGTCCGCGGCGGCCGGGTTGGGCGCTCGCCTGACGCATGTGTCGAAGCCTGGGACCCCGCGTCCGCAAGCGAACACGCGGTATCACAACGTTACGGATCGGCGTTTCGTTTCGGGAAAAACGAAAACCGCGCCGACTCACATTTTGCGGCGCCGATTTAGAAAATCCATTCCAGACCCGCTCAGGGATACCTGAGGCGGATCACCACCGTCGTGTCGCCTTCGGCGGCGGGGAATCTGGCGTTTGACAGCGACGGGGGGCCGAAGAACAGCCGGGCGTTGCGTGAGAAGCCGTAGTCCTGGGTCGGCATGCCGAACGTTCCCTGCACGAAGCGGTAGGCCCGTTTGGCGTCGTGATAGACGGCGACGGCGTAGTTTCCGGGCCCCGGCAGATAGACGCACTGCTCGGTGCTCCCGGCCTTGGCGGGATAGCGCCACACCTTCAGGTCGCCGCCGCTCTTGAGGAACTTGTGTGGATCGTCGCCGTACAAAGTTGAGGTGATCACGCCGTCGCTGGACCGAACGCCTTGGACGACGATATGCAGTCGCGTCGCGCTGGGCTCGCCCAGGCACTCGGCCTGGGCCCGGGCCATGGCCGGGGCGGCCGCCATCCCTGCCAGGACGGCGGCGAGGGTGAAGGCGTGCGGCGTCCTGGCGAAAATCATGATCGATGGGCGTCCTTGTAGGGAGATCCTGGCCGAGCGCGGCGATTGTCGGCGGAAGGACCACGTAAATGTGGCCCTCAGGCGCCACAATTTGTTTCCGGATCGAAGAGAAGCCGCCGTCGAGGTGGTTGATCCTAGGCTGCGAGAAGCGCCGCTTGATGCGCTCGCGCTGTGATCTCGAAGGATCTCAGCCGCGCAGCGTGGTCGAAAATCGAGCCGGTGACGATCACCTCATCGGCCGCCGTGCGCTTGATGAAGGCCGCCAGCCCCGCCTCCACGGTTGCCGGTCCGCCGATCATCGCGCAGCTTAGAGCCTGCGACAGCATGAACTTGGCCTGGGGGTCGAGGCGGCTGTCCATGTCGTCCACCGGCGGCGGCAGAGGGTGGGGTAAATCAGCCTGAATGTTATACCACTGGCGCGGCATCTCGTCATCGTTCAACACCACTTTGAATTGACGGCTCAT
>CAIQDO010000599.1 GCA_903870555.1 uncultured Caulobacteraceae bacterium | reverse complement strand
CTACCGTCAATCGCGGCCGGTGCTGACCGGCTCTCCGCCGCGGGTGGTCAACACGGTCGGCAAGGGCGAGGAGCTGGAGATCCGATATGTCGCGACGCGCAACCTGAGCTTCACCTTCGCCGGCAATTTGCAGCACACCGAGGTGATTGGTCCTGATCAGAGCTTCCAATACATCCCGGCTTATGCGGTTTGCGGCACAGGTCCCGCCTGCTCCGCCGCCTCGTTCGGCGGCGCCTATATCGTCTACAATTTCAACACCCTGCCGGGACGGTCCGGGAACTATGCGCTTGGCCCCATTCCCCACAGCGTCGACAGCCTGTTTGCCAGCTACATCAGCGACGATCACCCTTGGGGCCGGTTGGGCCTGACCCTTGGCTCGACCTACACCTCCAAGACCTCGGGGAACGTGCAAGGCGCCGTGACCTACCCGGCCTATTTCCTGGAAAATCTGTCGATGTTCTATCAGTTTGGAAGGAACGAGATCGACCTCAACGTCGATAACCTGACCGACCAGCGATACTTCACGCCCGACGCCGACACCTATGTGAACCTGGCCGCCCTGCCAGGGGTGGGACGGCAGTGGCGCGTCACCTTCAAGCGCAAGTTCTGACGGCCGATGATGCGCGCCTGGGGGCTCCTGGCCGGTCTGAGCCTGGTCAATTTCCTGATCAACGCCTCCACCTTCAACGCCCTCGGCGTCGTGTTGCCGGACATGGTGCGGGAGCTCCACTGGAGTTGGACCGAGGCCGGCCTCGGCTTCACCATTCTCGGAGCCGCCTGCGGCTGCTCCGCCCTCCTGCCCGCGATCCTGATCCGGCGATTCGGCGTGCGAGTGACGCTGCTGGCCGGCACGGCGGTGATGGTATGCGGCTTCCTCTGCCTCGCCCGCGCCCAGGGCATCGCCAGCTACTTCGCCGGAACCGCCCTATGCGGCGTCGGCTACCAGATGATGGCGCTGATTCCTGGCACCCATGTCCTGGCGGCGATCTTTCAGCGCCGGGGCGTGCCCTTCGGGCTCTATTTCACGGCCGGCGCCCTGGGCGGCGTGGCCGGGCCGTGGATGGTGTGGGCCGTCGGCGCCCAACTCCACCAGGGCTGGCGGCAATTCTGGATGCTGCAGCTGTTCGCGTCGCTGCTTCTCGGCCTGCTCTGCGCGGCGATGGTGGGCGGCCGCGACTGGTTGGCCCGGATCGGGGCCCACACGGACGCCCAGGTCGCCGAGGCCGTCGCCCAGCCAAGGGGACCAAGGGTCCATCGCACAGCCGTGGACTGGTCCGTGCGCGACGCCCTGCGGACACCTCAGTTCGCGATACTGCTGGCCGCCTATTTCGGCCACCTGCTGGTCGGGGTGACCGTCGCCAGCCTGTCGGTGGCGCACCTGACACAGCGCGGCGTGGCGATGACGGTGGCGCTGTCGATGCTTAGCCTGGAGGCCCTGGTCCAGACCGCGGGCCGCGCCGGGGCGACGGTGCTCGGTGACGTCGTCGATCCCAAGCATCTGCTGATCGCCGCCCTCGCGGCCCTGGTGATCGGTTCAGCGGCGCTGAGTGTGGCTAGCGACACGCCGATGATGCTGGTCTACGCGGTCGGCAGCGGACTGGGCTTCGGCCTGACCGGCCTGGCCGTCACCATGCTCCTGCTCAACTACTTCGGCCGACGCAACAACCTGGAGATCTTCTCGCGCACCGCGCTGGTCGGCGCCTTGTCGGCCCTCGGCCCGACCCTTGGCGGTCAGGTGCGGGACTCTACCGGCGCCTTCGGCCCGACCTTCCAGATCTATGCCGTGGTGATCGGCGTCGTGCTGGTCGCGGTGGTGCTGATGCGGCCGCCGGCGCCGCGCGCGGCCTGACCGCTCAAGGCGCCAGTCGCGCAGTGAAAAAGGCCGCCACCGCCGCATTGAAGGCGTCATGAAAGACGACCCGGTCGAAGCCGGGCTCCGACCGGCAGATGTCCGGCGCCAGGCCGCGCAACATGGCGTTGCAGGGGGCCAGGAAGTCGAAATGGTCGGCCTTCTCCACCAGATGAAGCTCAGGCGGCGCAGGCAGATTGGCGCGCACAGCCTCGGCGTAGTCGGGGTTGGGCAGGATGTGGTCGTCGAGATCGCGCCACAGCTGGACCGGAATTTGGATCCCTTGCAGTCCCTGTTTGCCGAAGGTGAAACCCAGCGCGGGCGCGGCGACCACCGCCGCCCGGATGCGTGGGTCGTGGACCCAGGCCTCGGCCGGCGGGGCCGTGACCGTCGCCGCCCCGGCGCGCTTCAGCAGCTGGCAGTCGAAATAGCCAGGATGGGCGAGGCAGTGAGGGGCGATGGTGTTCAAATCGGGCACGCCGCCGATGGCGACCAGGGTGGTGAATCCGCCTGATGAAAAACCGAAGGCGCCGATCCGGCCGCCGTCGATCCGGTCGTGGCCGGTCCATTCGGCGGTCATATAGTCGATCAGACGACGCAGTTGGCGGGGGCGATCGGTAACACGCGTCGCCCGACTCTGGTCGTCATAGGTGTCGCCGGAATGGCTGAGGGCGGCGACAACGAAGCCTGCCTTCGCCAGGGTCAGGGCCGTGTCATAGTGTTCGCCATACCAGCCGCCGTTGCCATGGGACATGACCACCAACGGCAGGGTCTCCCCGGCGATCACCGAGCCGTTCAGTGCGACGGCCTGGGTGAAGGTCCCGAGCCGTCGGTCGCTGGCGGGCGCGTCCGAAGGGTACCAGACCCCGATCAGCAAGGGCGCGTCCGTCCCGTTGGCGATACGAAGTTCCTGAAAGCCGACGGTCCGGGCAGCGGCTGGAAAACCGAGAAAAATCGCGAGAATGAAGACGGTACGGACGAGAAAGGACATGCTGGACCCCCATGTTGTCGCCGCTTACATTTGCCAAGGCATGTAAGCCGTGTCAACATGAGTCATGGACAAGGATCGGTATCATCATGGCGACCTGGCCAATGCGCTGATTGCCGCCGCGCTCGCGGCGGTGGAACGGGACGGGGTCGCGGACCTCAGTCTGCGCAGTCTGGCCGAACGGCTCGGCGTCTCACGCGCCGCGCCCTACCGGCACTTCCCCGATCGCGACGCCCTTCTGGCCGCCGTGGCGGCGCGCGGATTCGAGGCCCTGTGCGAGGGTTATGAGACCGCCCTGGCGACGCCCGGCAATGGCGTCCAGGCGCTGCGGGCGGCGACCCGTTTCTATATGGACTTCGCCTCGGGTCGGCCTGGCCTGCATGGGCTGATGTTCCACACCGATTTCCTGACTCGGACACCGCCGCCGGCGGTGCTGATCCCCCCGGCCAATCGGGCCTATGATCTGTTGATGCGACTGGTGTCCGCCACGATCCCCGACGCGGACGACCGCGCCCGGAAGGCGCGCACCATCACGGTGTGGTCGACGACCTTTGGGTTCGTCGCCCTGCGCGCCGCCGGACGGTTCAAGCCGTTCATGCGCGATCCGCTTGAGGACGCCGAAATCGAGGCCGCCATACTCGACGCTGTCGCGCCTCTCGGCGCCGCGTCAGCGGCCTCGCCGGTCCTCGAAGGGGTCGCGCGGGGCCTCGGCTTCCTCAAAGCCGAAGCGCTTGAAACCGGCCTTCAATTCCGGACTGATCGGCGCTTCGATGTCGATGGCGCCGCCTGACGGGTGGGGAATGACCAGCCGCCGGGCGTGGAGCTGCAACTTCAGGGCGCCCGACAGAGCGTCCGACGCCGGAGTGTTGTATTTCGGATCACCAAGGATCGGGTGGCCGATCGCCAACAGGTGGGCGCGCAACTGGTGAGTGCGGCCGGTGTGGGGGCTGAGAGCCAGCCAGGCGACGCGGTCGCCCGCGCGGGAGACGGTAACGAAATCGGTGACGGCAGGCTTGCCATTCGCGTCCCTCGGATCGACCGGAACCATCCTTTCCCGATCATCGATCCCGACCTTGGCCAGAGGCAGGTCGATGGTCCCGGCGACGGGCCTGGGATTGCCTTCCACCAGGGCCCAGTAGGTCTTGTGCGCCTTGCGCCGGGCGAAGGCGCCCGAAAGCCGCGCGGCGGCGTCGGCGGTCTTGCCCAGGATCAGCACGCCCGAGGTGTCACGATCGAGCCGGTGGGTCAGGCGTGGCCGATCGGCCCCCTCCCCCCAGGCGCTGAGCAGTCGGTCGATATGATGCAGCGTCTTGGTGCCGCCCTGCACCGCCAGGCCGGAGGGCTTGTTGAGGATCAACACCTCGGCGTCCTCCCATAGCACCAGGTCCCGGGCGAACCTGGCGTCGCGATGGGAGATCCCCTCGCGAACGGCCGGCGGCGGGCCTTCGGGCATCGGCGGCACGCGGACCTGAGCCCCCGCGATCAGCCGGGTGTCGGCCTTGGCCCGGGCGCCGTCGACGCGGATCTGACCGCCGCGCGCCCACTTGTGAATCTGCGTCTGACCCAGATGCGGCCATCGTCGGCGCAGCCAGCGATCCAGGCGGATGCCATCCTCGCCCTCGCCGACGCTCAGAATCTTGACCTCGCCCATCAGGTGGCGGCCGGCGCCGGCTCGGCCCAGGCCGAGGGGATGTCGAGACCTAGGCCGGCAAGCAGACTCGCCATGTCGGCGGGGATCGGCGCGGCGACCCGCCGCTCGCCACCGGCGGGATGGGGAAACGTCAGCGCGGCCGCGTGCAGCATCAGCCGCGGCACGGGCTTGCCGCCCAATACCAGGGCGCCGCCATAGCGGGGATCGCCGGCGATCGGCCGGCCGATCGAGGCCATGTGGACGCGCAATTGATGCATTCGGCCGGTGCGCGGCGCCAACTCGACCAGGGCGGCGACCGGGCTGGACGACAGGGTGCGGTAGCGGCTCGAGGCGGCCTGGGCGTCCGGATGATCGTCGGCGCAGACCTTCATATAGGCCTCACGGCCCTGGCTCTCCTTGCGCAGCGCGACGTCTACGCCGCCCTCCCGCGGGTCGGGCGCTCCGGGGGCGACGATGGCGAGATAGGTCTTTTTCACGCGCCGGCTCATCAGCGCCTTGCCGAGGAAGGCGGCGCCGGGCTGGCTGCGGGCGGTCAGGATCACACCGGAGGTGTCGCGGTCGAGGCGATGAACCAGCCGCGGGCGGACGCCACTCTTCTTGGCGAAGGCGAACAGCAGCTCGTCGAGGGTATGGACGGCGATCCGGCCGCCCTGACTCGACAGGCCGGGCGGTTTGTTCAGCGCCAGGACCTCGGCGTCCTCGTAGAGAACCAGAGTGCGCACGAAGGCGACCTCTTCGGGGGTGAGGGTAACGGTTTTCATGTCAGTGTCCCGACTTCCCGGCTCGTATCGCCGTCCAGCGGTCGAGGCGATCCTTGACGCGGGCTTCGGCCCCTTCACCCTTGGGGCGATAGAACACCGGCCGTTCGAGGCCGTCGGGGAAGTAGTTCTGGCCGGAAAAGCCCTCGGCCGTATCGGGATCATATTGGTAGCCCTTGCCGTAGCCGAGATCCTTCATCAGCCGGGTCGGGGCGTTGCGGATATGGGCGGGGGGCATGAGAGAGCCGGTGTCCTTGGCCAGCTTCCGCGCGGCGCCGAACGCCTTGTAGACGGCGTTGGACTTGGGGGCGCAGGCCATGTGCACGCAGGCCTGGGCCAGGGCGAGTTCGCCCTCGGGACTGCCGAGGAAATCGTAGGCGTCCTTGGCCGCGGTCGTCACCAGCAGCGACAAGGGATCGGCGGCGCCGATGTCCTCCGAGGCCATCCGCACCAGCCGTCTGGCGATGAACAGCGGATCCTCGCCGCCGTCGAGCATCCGCGCCAGCCAGTAGAGGGCGGCATCCGGATCGGAGCCCCGAACCGACTTATGCAGGGCCGAGATCAGGTTGTAGTGCTCCTCCCTGTCCTTGTCGTAGGCTGGGCTGCGGCGTTGCAGGATCTGGCTCATCGCCGCGACGTCCAGCAGAGTGTCCGTGGCGATGGTGAACAGCGTCTCGGCCAAGGACAGCAGATAGCGACCGTCGCCGTCGGCCATGGAAATCATGGCGTCGCGGGCGGCCGGATCGAGCGGCAGGGTCCGGCTTTCGAACGCCTCGGCCTTGCTGAGAAGCTCGGACAACGCGGCGTAATCCAGGCGACGCAGCACATAGACCTGGCAGCGCGACAGCAGCGCCCCGTTGAGCTCGAACGAAGGGTTCTCGGTGGTGGCCCCCACCAGTGTGACGACGCCGGACTCGACGAAGGGCAGGAAGCCATCCTGCTGGGCGCGGTTGAAACGGTGGATCTCGTCGACGAACAGCAGGGTGGCCTTGCCGGCGGCCCGGCGCATCCGCGCCGCCTCGAACGCCTTCTTCAGATCGGCGACGCCGGAGAACACCGCCGAGATCTGCTGGAATTCATAGCCGGCGGCGTCGGCCAGCAGCCGGGCGATGGTGGTCTTGCCCGTGCCCGGCGGCCCCCACAGGATCATCGAGCTCAACCGGTGCGCCGTGGCCATGCGGGCGATGGGCCCGTCGGCGCCCAGGAGGTGGTCCTGACCCACAACCTCTTCCAGGGCGCGAGGTCGCAGCCGGTCGGCCAAGGGCGGCGGCGGCCCTGGCGGCGTCAGGCCGGCGGCTTCGAACAGATCACTCATTTCGACAGGGTAGCAGACCCGAACGGCTGGGGCACAGGGTCACGCGCCAGGATCATTCCGCGCGGCCCGGCTTGACCGCGACGGGGCCGGCCCTACCGTCAGGAACAGGCGGCGCGCGGCGCGGTCCAAGGGAATCGGAAGCTCATGAATTTGAAATCGACGGCGCTGTCGGGCGTGCTTCTGGCGATGATCGCCACGTCCACGCAGGCGGAGACGATCTATCTGACGGCGGCGCGGATGATCGACACCGTGGCCGGCAAGGCGGTGGCCGACCCCGCCGTGCTCATCACCGACGACCGGATCACGGCGGTCGGCGCGCAGACCACCCTGCCCGCCCCCGCCGGCGCCCGGCGCATCGACCTGGCCGGCCAGACGATCCTGCCCGGGCTGATCGACATGCACACGCACATCACCTCCCGCGCCGATATCGGCGGCTATCGGGCCCTGGCGATCACCACGCCAGCCTCGGCGATCAGCGGCGTGGCCAACGCGTGGAAGACTCTGCAGGCCGGCTTCACCACGCTGCGCAATGTGGGCGCTGACGGCTACGCCGACGTCGCCTTGAGAGATTCGATCAACGCCGGCGAGACGGCCGGACCCCGCCTGTTTGTCTCCGGCCCGGCGATCGGCGCCACCGGCGGCCACTGCGACGACAATCTGCTGCCGGCCAGCTACCACGACACCGGCGAGGGCGTGGCCGACGGGCCGGACGCCATCCGCCGCAAGATCCGCGAGGTCCACAAATATGGCGCCGACGTGATCAAGCTGTGCGCCACCGGCGGGGTGTTCTCCAAGGGCGACAGCGTCGGCGGCCAGCAGCTCAGCCTCGAGGAGCTGAAGGCGGCGGTGGACGAGGCCCATATGCTCGGCCTGAAGGTCGCCGCCCACGCCCATGGGACGGCGGGGATCAACGACGCCCTGCGCGCCGGGGTCGACACCATCGAGCACGCCAGCCTCGCTGACGCGGACAGCTTCGCCCTGGCCAAGGCCAAGGGCCTGGCGCTCGACATGGACATCTACAACGACGACTACATCCTGGCCGAGGGGACCAAGAACGGCACCCTGCAGGAGAGCATCGACAAGGAGCGGAGCATCGGCCGCAAGCAGCGCGAGACCTTCCGCGCGGCGGTCCGCGCCGGGGTGACCATGGCCTTCGGCACCGACGCCGGGGTCTATCCCCACGGCGACAATGGCCGGCAGTTCGCCAAGATGGTCGAGTGGGGCATGACGCCCATCCTGGCCATCCAGGCCTCAACCGTCACCGCCGCGCACTATCTCGGCTCCCTCGGCGACGGCCTGGGCGCCATCGCCCCCGGCAAATTCGCCGACATCATCGCCGTGGCCGGCGACCCGCTGGCCGATGTCAGCGAACTGGAAAGGGTGAAGTTCGTGATGAAGGCCGGGGTGGTCTATCGACAGGATGGACGGGCGGTCAGCCGCTGAACCTTGCGTTGATGGTCTGCTCGCCGCGCTGGATGGCGATCGTCCATCCGTGGGTCGGGACGGCCAGGACGGCGGCGAGGTCGGCGGTGGTCGAGATCTTTTGACCGTTGAGCTGGCGGATGAAATCGCCGGCCTGGAGACCGATCGACTGAGCGTAGGCCCCACCGATGTCGGTGACCAGCACGCCCTGGGCGACGAAGGGATCGACGCCGTACTGCTGGGCGCTGGCGGGCGAGACGTTGACGACCGTGACGCCGCTGAAGGGATTGCGGCCGTCGATGACGCGCTTGTCCGCCGGCGGCGTGGCGGGCGCGGTCTGAGCCGTCAGCCGCACCGCACGGCTCTGGCCGTTGCGGCGGATATCGAGGGCGAGAACATCGCCGGGACGGCGGGTGGCGATGCGGTAGGTCAGGCCGACGCCGTCGTTGACCGGTTCGCCGTCGACCGAAACGATCACGTCGCCGCGGGCGACGCCCGCCCGCTCGGCCGATCCGCCGGGCCAGATGTCTGTGACCACCACGCCCTGGGGCGAGGACAGGCCGAAGCTCTTGGCCATCTCGTCGGTCAAAGGCTGGGTCCGGGCTCCGAACCACGGCCGACTGACGGCCTTGTCACCGTGCAGGGCGGCGTCGACCACCTGGCGGGCCATGACCGCGGGAATGGCGAAGCCGATCCCGGCCGATGCCCCGGAACTGGAGACGATGGCGGTGTTCACGCCGATCATATCGCCGTTCATATTGACCAGCGGCCCGCCGGAATTGCCCGGATTGATCGAGGCGTCGGTCTGGATGAAGGAGGCGTAGTCGTTGCCGCCCACGCCCGACCTGGCCAGGGCCGAAACGATGCCGTTGGTCACCGTCTGGCCGACGCCGAAGGGATCGCCAATGGCCAGGACCAGGTCGCCGACCTGGGGCGAGACCGCGTCGTCGATGGCGATCACCGGCAGCTTCTCGCCCTTGGTGTCGACCTTCAGCACCGCCAGATCGGCGCGGGCGTCGTCGAGCAGCACGGTGGCCGGCCACTCGCGGCAGTCGGCGGTGGCGACGCGGACCTCCTGGGCGCCAGCAATATTGTGGTGGTTGGTCAGGATGACGCCGTCGGCGCGGACGATCGAGCCCGACCCCAATGACTGCTCGACCCGGTCACGGGCCATTCCGCCTGCGAACAGGCTCCAGAACGGGTCAAGCTGCTGGCGGACCACGCGCCGGGAATAGACATTGACCACGGCGGGCGCCGTGCGGCGCACGATCGGCGCGAAGGACATCTTCATGGTGACGACGTCCGGCGGGACGCGCGTCTCGGCGGAGACCACGACGGGCGAAATCAGGGACGTCAGCACCAGGGATATCGTCGCCAAAAGGCGGGATTTCATCGTCAAGTCTCGAACTCCGCAGGTCAGGCCGGGGCGGTCGCCGGGGCCGGCGTCGCCACCCGCAAAGATAGGACGAACGCCGACGCCAGCAAGGCTGCCGAGATCAGGATCGGCAGGCCGGGCAGATGCAGGGCGGCGTTGTTGCGCACCGCCCAGGCGAAGGTCAGGCCGAACAGCGGCGGACCGAGGATCGAGCCGAAGCCCTGGACGCTCTGAGACACGCCCTGCAACTGGCCCTGATGCTGCGGCCCGACGCGGCGGGTCATCAGGCCTTGAAGGCCAGGCGTGGTGAAGCCGCTCATCGCCCAGACGGGAATGCCGATCAGATACAGGGGTCCGGTCGGGGCCAGGGCGTAGATGATCAGACCCAGCGTCCCCATGCCCGTGCCCAGCAGCACCGCGCCTCGCTCGCCGATCCGCTTCACCACCGGCCCGACCAGGAACATCTGCACGACGATCTGGCTAACCCCAGTGGCCATGAAGGTGAGACCAAGAATGCCCGGCGTCCAGCCGTAGCGGTAGCCGGAGTAGAGCACGAACACGCTCGGCAGCACGGTGAAGCCGAGTTGGAACAGGAAGGCGACCGACACCAGGGCCCCCAGCTGGGCCCGCTCGCGCAGGAACGCCAGGGACCCCAGGGGATTGGCTCGGGCCCAGTTGACCGACGCGCTCCGCCGCTCGGGCGTCAGGGACTCGGGCAGGACGAACAGGCCATACAGCCCGTTGATCAGGCACAGGCCCGCGGCGACCATGAACGGCAGCCTCAGGCTCGCCTCGCCGAGCAGGCCACCGAGGCTGGGACCGATGATGAAGCCGAAACCGAAGGCCGAACCCATGATACCGAAATAGCGGGCGCGGTTCTCCGGCGCGGTGATGTCGGCGACATAGGCGTTGGCGGTCGAGAAGCTGGCGGCGGTGACGCCGTTGAACACCCGGCCGACAAGAAGCCAAACCAGATTCGGCGCGAAGGCCAGGACCAGGAAGTCGATGAAAAGGCCGAAGATCGACAGCAGCATCACCGGCCGGCGGCCGTAGCGGTCCGACAGCATGCCGAGGATCGGCCCGAATACGAACTGCATCAGACCCCAGACCGTGCCGAACAGCACGTTCCATTCCGCCGCAGAGGCCGTGTCTCCGTGGTTCAGCTGCTTGATCAGATTGGGCAGGATCGGGATCGAGATGCCGAAGGACACGGCGTTGATCAGGGCGGTGGCGAAGATGAACCCGAAGGCGGCCCGGCGGACGCCGGTCCGGGCCTTCGGATCAATCTGTATTCCAGGCGCGGTCATGGTTTCGGCTCCCCCCTGCGAGCCTTTTGCAATGCCGCCGACGCGTGGCGAGAGCAAGGCCCGCCGCCGCGCCCTCGCGTCATCAGTCGATGTCGATTACACCCGAGACCAGGGTTCGCGCGGCGCCGCCGACCCACACCTGACCGTCGGCATCCTGGCTGATGTGGATGCGGCCGTCGCAATCGACGCGGGCGCCTTGGCCGGCGATGTAGGGCGCCGTGGCTCGGCCGCTGGCCAGCAGCCACTGGGCGACCGAGGCGTTGAGGCTGCCGGTGACAGGGTCCTCGCGAAGGGCGCCGTACTGGTCGCTGAAGATGGCGCGCAACTCCCAGGCGGTGGGGCCGCCAGCCGGGTGCGGCCCGACCACGCCGATATCCAGCCGCGTGGGATGGTCACGGGCCGGTTCGAGGGCGAGGACGGCCACGGCGGACTCCAACAGCACCGCGACCCACCCCGGGCCGTTGTCGACCCACTGCGCGTCGACGATTGCGTCGCGGGCGATACCCAGCACCGCCGTCACTTCGGCCAGTGTCGCCTCCTCCACCGGACCGCCGCGCACGATCGGCGGGGCGGCGAAGGCGTTGAAGCCGTCGCCCCGGCGCAGGGTGACCAGGCCAGCGCCGCACTCCTGGACCACTTGGCCGACGGTGGACGGAAACCCGCCCGCCTCAAGCCAGGCGTGGCAGGCGCCGATCGTCGGGTGCCCGGCGAACGGGAGTTCGCGGTTGAGGGTGAAGATTCGCGCCCAGTAGTCCGCGTCGGGGTCGGTCGGCGCCAGCAGGAAGACGGTCTCCGACAGGTTCAGCCACCGGGCGATACGCTGCATGGCGTCGGTATCCAGCCCCTCGGCGTCGAACACCACCGCCAGCGGATTGCCGGTCAGCGGCGCCTCGGCGAACACGTCGACCAGTTTGAACGGACGGCTCATGGCAGGACCTCTTCGATTTCCAAGACCGTGACAGATTTGGGGACGGTGGCGAAACGCCTCGTCCCGCCGACACAGACGACGACTCCGGCGAGCACCAGCAACATGGCCGGACTGACCATCTCGCCCAGCAAGGTCGCGGCCAGGATCAGGGCCAGAAACGGCTGGACAAGTTGCAGCTGGCCGACGGCCGCAACACCGCCAAGGGCCAGGCCGCGATACCAGAAGACGAAGCCGACCAGCATGCTGAACACCGACACATAGGCGAGCCCGGCCACCGCCGGCCAGCCGACGCCGGCAAGACTGCGGGGCGAAAGCAGAAGAGCCAGAGGCGCCGATAGCGGCAGGGAGAGCACCAGCGCCCAGCAGATCACCGCCAGGCCGCCCATGTGTCGCGACAACCTTCCACCCTCGGCGTAGCCCAGGCCACAGACGATGATCGCCGCCACCATCAAGGCGTCGCCCGCCAGATCGGTCCCACCGGCGGCGATTGCATAGCCGCCAACCAGGGCCGCGCCGGCCAGGGCGAATGCCCAAAAGGCGACAGGCGGCCGTTCGTGGGCGCGAAACACGGCGAACAGGGCCGTCGACAGGGGCAGCAGGCCGAGAAAGACAATGGCGTGGGCCGAGGTGACATGGCGCAGGGCCAGGGCCGTGAAAAGCGGAAAGCCGACTACCACTCCGCCCGCCACGACGAGCACGCCGGCGAGGTCGGTCCGGCGCGGCCAGGACGCGCGAGTGAGCCGCAGCAGGCCCATGGCCAGAGCGCCGGCGATGGCGGCGCGGGCCACCGTGACGAACAGAGGATCGAAGCCCAGCACCGCCACCCGGGTGGCCGGCAGGGAGGCGCTGAAGATCGTCATGCCGATCAGGCCGTCGAGCCAGCCGCCGAAGCGGGCGGATCTCGTTGGGTGTCGTGTGGCAACCGAAGTCATTGTGACGGTCTAGCCGCTGGCCCCTGGTGTGGCGAGCCACACAGCCATACAATCTTGCCAAACTGTATGGGTGTGGAGATCAACACAGATGGCGAGCCGCGTCGACACGGTGATCGATCATGTGCGCGGACGCGTCTCCCGCGGCGGCCTCGGCGCCGGGGCCCGGCTGCCGTCGATTCGCCGCTGCGCCGAAAGCCTTGGCGTGTCCGCCTCGACGGTGGTGGAGGCCTATGACCGCCTGGCGGCCGCTGGCGAGATCGCCTCGCGGCGCGGCGCGGGGTTCTATGTCGCCGGGGCGCGGCGACCGGTGACCCTGGCCGAGCGCGGACCGCCGGTGGAGCGCGACATCGATCCCCTATGGGTGATGCGCCGCTCCCTCGACACTGGCCCGGAAGTGCTCAAGCCGGGCTGCGGCTGGCTGCCGGACGACTGGCTGCCGGTGGAAGCCCTGCGCCGGGCGCTGCGGGCCGAGGCGCGCGGCGAGATGGCGGCCCTGACCGGCTATGGCAAGACGCTGGGCTTCGCCCCGCTGCGAGAGGCTCTGGCCAGGCGGTTGGCCGAACGCGAGATCGCCGTGGCGCCTGACCAGGTCCTGTTGACCGATTCCGGCACCGCCGCCATCGACCTCCTGTGCCGGCTGCTGGTGCGCCCCGGCGACGTGGTATTGGTGGACGATCCCTGCTATTTCAACTTCATCAACACCCTGAGGGCGCATGGGGCGCGGGTGATCGGCGTGCCCTACACACCCAGCGGGCCGGACCTCGACGCCTTCGCGGCCGCCGCAAGCGAGCATGCGCCGCGCCTCTATCTGACCACCGGCGCCCTGCATAATCCCACCGGCGCCAGCCCGTCGGCGACGGTGCAGCACCGTCTGCTCGGCCTGATCCAAGCCCACGACATGACGGTGATCGAAGACGACATCTTCGCCGATTTCGACACGGAGCCAACGCCACGGCTGGCGGCGTTCGACGGACTTGAGCGGGTGGTTCACATCGGCAGCTTCTCGAAGATGGTCTCAGCGTCGCTGCGCTGCGGTTTCATCGCCGCCAAACCCGCCTGGATCGACGCCCTGGCCGACCTGAAGCTGGCCACCACCATTGGCGCCTCCGACATCGGCGCCCGGGTGGTCCATCGCCTGATATCGGACGGGTCCTATCGCCGCCAGACCGATACCGTCCGCACACGACTGGCACGCGCCCGGGCCGAGACGCGCGAGCGGCTGCTGTCCACTGGCTTGACCCTGTGGACCGAACCCCGCGGCG
>CAIQDO010000598.1 GCA_903870555.1 uncultured Caulobacteraceae bacterium | reverse complement strand
CTGGCGTCCTCGCGGGCTCTTTTCTCCTCAGATCGGCTCCCCGAACGGTCCGTACATCTCGGCTTCTATCTCGCCCAGCGTCCGGCCGTTCCCAGGGCTGTCCGCGTCAAGGCGGGCGAACAACGCCGCCAGGTCCCGCTCGATCGCCACCGACCGCCGCGCGACGGCGAGCGCATCGGCGATGATCGCGGGATCGCCGCTCTCGTAAGCGGCCGCGAGGTATTCGGCGACGGCGTCGGGCGTGTCGAGGAATTCGGCGGGGTCAAGGGCTTCGGTCTTAATCATCATTGCCGGATATCCTCGGTCATCGCCTTCAGGCGAATACCCAGAATATGCTATGGGCGCAGCATTGCGAAGAGCTCGAAAACCTCTGGCGTGGACAGTTCGGCCACGGGCTCGACTGCCTCACGGACGTCGAGGCCAGAATCCTATGTCGTGAGCCAACTGTTGACGCCATCAGAGATCGTCTGGCTCAAGGAGCGGTCGAGGCAAGTGGGCGTGGCCTCATCCCAACGGTCTAAGGACGGGCTGTTCGTCGAGCGCCACCCGCAGGGCGATTATGCTGTCCGTGGCGCTGGCCGTGAGCGCGCGAGCGCCGTCCTCCCGACCCAGGCGGAGGCCATCGCGCAGGCGAAGGAACTGCGCCCGAATGTGGCGCCCTTGGTCGAGCGGGTACGCAACACCGAAGGCGGCGGCGCCGATAAGTGGCGGAAAGCCTAGCGGACTGACCATTAGCTCCGGCGTCGCCTTCGTCGCCTGGCGGAAGACAGGGCCGCCATTCGACAATCCGGTGCGCCGCCCCGTTGACGTTTGTTTTTCCTATTGCCGATGGAGCGACCAAGCCCCATTTTCCGCATCATCGAACGGATGGATCTCGTGACCAAAGACACTGGTGAACTAAGCGGGCACACTGCGGTGAAGCAGCGGGTTCAGGCCATGAACCCCGTCACGAACCGCTATGTGAAAATCGACACCCAGACCGGCCGAATCTTGGAGCAGAAGAAGACGGCTGGCCCATACAAGGGAATCAGGGAGATCACCGGCGCCCAGTCGAACCGGGCGAAGTAGTGCCCCTGGTATTTTCTCCCCTCTCGGAGGAAATCCTGGATTCTCCGCCAAAGGTTCTCCACCCCAAGTGCGCCTTCGTGATGCGGCAGTTGGGGAATCCGCCCGACATCGACGCGCGCATGGCCCTCATCGTTGGCGAGGTGTTCGCGGAACGCGGCGTCGGCATCAAGGACGCGGGCGCATCCACCGGCGGCAAGGATTTCCTTGAGCGGATCCTGAGCCTGATCAGGGGAACAGGCTTCACCGCCGCGATCTTTTCCCACGAGACACGCCCAACGGCGATGGCGAACATTTCGCTTGAGCTGGGGTTCGCGGCCATGTGCGGCAAACCGCTGATGATTCTGAAATCCAAGGAAGCCTCCGCCCCTTCCGACCTGACAAGAACCGATTGGATCGAATATTCCTCGGACGATGAAGACGCCTTCCGTCTGAAGCTCAAGCAGGCTCTCGATGGGGTCGGCGAACTGGCCGATCTCGAAGAGACCGTCCTCGGCGTCGCGCTCGATGCGCCGTCGATGGATTGCGCGATAGCCTTGGAGCACGTGACCAAGGCGTTTCTGCTCACCGCCGACGAAGCCTTCTTGGCGCAAGGCGACCGCATCGGCGGGCGCATCGCGGCGGCCGGCGCTCCAGCGGGAATCGCCGACCTCGAACGCCTTCGGCGAGAGGTGGCGACTTTTACCCGCCAGGGCCGGAAGGCATTGCGGTTGCGGGCGAAGGCGATGGTTCATAGCTGATAGCGGTTGTCGTTGCGCTAAGACCTGCGCGGCCGCCACCAATGCACGCGGCGCCGGCAGCAAGGCCGCCTTGCTGGCCCAGGCCTTCAAACTGTAGCACAACGACGACATGACCAACGCCCTCGACGTCTACATCGGCTTCGACTCGGCCTGGACGGACAAGGCGTCGGCCCCGGGCGCCATCTGCGCCCTGGAGGTCCGGGACGATCAGGCCGTTCGTTTCCACCCCCCGCGGCTCGCGCGCTTCTCCGAAGCACTGGCCTTCGTCGAGGCCGTGAAGTCGCCCGACGGCTACACGCTCGTCGCCCTGGACCAGCCGACCATCGTTCCCAACCTCACCAGCCTGCGCCCGGTCGAGCGCACCGCCGCCGGGCTGGTGAGCTGGCTGGGCGGCGGCGTGCAGCCCTCGAACCGGGGCAAGGTCGGGATGTTCTGCGACGCCTCGCCGATCTGGCCCTTCCTCGCCGCGCTCGGGGCCACGGAGCAGCCGGAGGACTGCCGCACGGCCGCCGCCGGCCTGTTCCTCGTCGAGGTCTTTCCGGCGCTCGCGCTGGCGTCGATCGAGCCGTCGTTCTTCAGCCACCTCGCGGCGCCGCGCTACAATCCGGAGCGGCGGAAGACCTTCAAGCTGGACGACTGGAGACGGGTCGCGACCGCCGCCGCCGCCTCGTTCGCGGCGATGGGCTTCGTCGAGGCGTCGGCCTGGTGCGCGGAGCAGGCGAGCCTGTACAGGCCCAAGAAAGCCGATCAGGACTGCCTCGACGCCATGCTCTGCCTGCTCATCG
>CAIQDO010000597.1 GCA_903870555.1 uncultured Caulobacteraceae bacterium | reverse complement strand
ATCAGGCCGCGCTCGGCAAGCAGTTGGGCGATCTGCACGGCGTTCAGCGCCGCGCCCTTGCGCAGATTGTCGGACACCACCCACATCGACAGGCCATGCTCGACGGTCTTGTCGTTGCGGATGCGCGAGACGTAGACCGCGTGCTCACCCTGGGCTTCCTTCGGCGTGATGTAACCGGTGGAATCCCGCTTATCGATCACCAGAATGCCTGGCGACTCGCGCAGGATGTCGCGGGCGTCGTCTTCGTCGAGGGCGTCGTAAAACTCGATGTTGACAGACTCGGAGTGGCCGACCATCACCGGCACGCGCACGCAGGTGACCGTCAGCTTGATCGACGGATCGATCATCTTGTGGGTCTCGTTCCACATCTTGGCTTCCTCGTCGGTGTAGCCGTCGTCCTGGAACTCGCCGATGTAGGGGATGACGTTGAAGGCGATCTGCTTGGGGAACACCGACGGCGGCGGGGCGCCGAGGACGAACACGCCCTTGGTCTGGTTCCACAGCTCTTCCATGCCTTCCGAGCCGGCGCCGGACACCGACTGATAGGTCGACACCACGACCCGCTTGATGCGGGCGGCGTCGTGCAGCGGCTTGAGCGCCACCACCAGCTGGGCGGTGGAGCAGTTGGGATTGGCGATGATGTTCTTGCGGCGCGCCAGGGAGACGGCGTCCGGGTTCACTTCCGGCACGATCAGCGGCACGTCCGGATCCATCCGGAAGGCCGAGGAATTGTCGATGACGATCGGGCCGGCGGCGCCGATCTTGGGCGCCCACTCGCGCGAAAAGGCGCCGCTGACGCTCATCAGCACCACATCGACGGTGGAGAAGTCGAACTGGGCGACGTCCTCGCATTTGATGACGCCGGCCTTCCAGCCCACCTCCATGCCAATGGATTTTCGCGAGGCGATGGCGTGAATCTTATCAACGGGGAACTCCAGTTCCTCGAGGATATTCAGCATCTCGCGCCCGACAGCGCCGGTGGCGCCGACCACGGCTACCCGGTAGCCCATGGGAAAATCTCCTGAAAGAAAGGGGACGGCGTGGTTACGCCGCCAGGGGAGCCGAAGCAAGGGGCGACGATCGCGGCTGGCGGCGTTGTGCGTGCCCTTGAAACGCCAAGACGCCAGGGACACCAAGAGGTGTCGTTCACGAACGCCCCTTCGACCACGCCCTGCGGGCGCGGTCCCCCTTCCCGGCTACGCGAGGCAGGATTGGATTCAGGGCTCGGGCGATACGCGGACCAGGAGTTTGCCGTCGTGGTCGCCGGTGAACAGGCGGCCGACGGCGTCGAGGGCGTTTTCCAGGCCGTCCTCGACGTGGGCCTTCCATTTCAGCTGGCCCGACATCACCAGCGGGCCAAGCTCGGCGAAGGCTTCCGCGGCGCGGGGCAGGTAGTCGATGATGATGAAGCCCTTGATCATCAACCGGTGCATCAGGATGCGGCCGAAGTCGCTGGGCCCCTTGATGGCGCCCTCCTGGTTGTAGGTGGAGATCATGCCGCAAAGCGACATGCGGCCGAAGTTGTTCATCCGTGAGAAAACCGCCTCCATAATCTCGCCGCCGACGTTTTCGAAATCCACGTCGATCCCGTTGGGGCACAGTCGGTCGAGGGCGGCGCCGACGTCCTCGTTCTTGTAGTCGATGGCCCCATCGAAGCCGAGCGCGTTGACCAGCCAGTCGCACTTGGCCTTGCCGCCGGCGATGCCGATCACCCGGGCGCCACGCAGCTTGGCCAACTGGCCGGCGATCGAGCCGACGGCGCCGGCGGCGGCGGAGACCACCACCGTCTCGCCGGGCTGGGGATTGGCGATATCGATCATGCCGAACCAGGCGGTCAGGCCGGTGGCGCCGAGCACGCTCATATAGGCCGTCAAAGGCACGCCCGGGATCGTCGGGACATGGTGGACCGCATGCTCGTCGGCCACCGCATGGGTGGACCAGCCCACGAAGCCCGGATTGACGATCTCGCCCTGGCGGAAGCGCTCGGAGCGCGATTGCTCGACCACGCCGATGCCGCCGCCGCGCATGGTCTCGCCGATCTGCACCGGCGGCAGATACTGGTCCTGGTCGCTCATCCAGATGCGGTTGGTGGGATCGAGCGACAGATAGACGGTGCGCACCAGCACCTCGCCGTCCTTCAGATCGGCGATCGGCTCCTCGATCAGTTCGAGGTCGCCCGGCTGGATCTCGCCATGCGGACGTCGTTTGAGAACCCAGCGCCTGAGCGTGGCCATTTGTAAATTCCCCCCTGAAGATGGAATCGCCGCCCCTTGGGCAGGCGTCAGATCACGCCCCCGTCGCCCCCCAGAAGGCCGTGCAGGAAACCGAACAAGGCCGGGACCAGGAACCTCTGGACCCCGCCGATGACGAGAAACAGCAGAATGGGCGAGAAATCCATGCCGCCGAGATTGGGCAGGATGCGCCGGAACGGCCGCAGCAAAGGCGTCGAAACCGCCTCAAGGAAGCGCGAAATCTGCCAGACGGCGTTATTCCGCAGGTTGACGACATTGAAGGCCACCAGCCAGCTGAGGATGGCGTAGGCGATCACCGCGAACAGGATCAGCTGCAGCAGGCCCTGGACGATATATTCGGCGAAGTTGAGGATGGCGTGCATGGCGGCCTGTGTCGTTCAGAAGGGCTTTACCTAGGCGAGCCCCCCCTGCGGCGCAAGCGCGGGACCCTGCGGAACCTGACTGAACCTCGCCGGTGACGAAACATCGGCGCGACACGCGGCGTTCTTGACTTCTTCGCCCCTGATCCCTTATCTCCGCCCTCCTCCTTCCCGAGGGAGGGGCCGTAGCTCAGATGGTAGAGCGCCTCGTTCGCAATGAGGAGGTCTGGGGTTCGATTCCCCACGGCTCCACCAGGGAATGGAAAGTGGACGCCGCGCGCGTTGCGGCGTCAAACGTCTCGCCCCTGCGCCGAAGTCCCAATTCATACCGACAGCCGCGGACGCCAGGGCGGTTCACGGATCCCGGTCTTTGTCTTATCGTACATTAGTTCCTAAAATCGGTTCTCACTTTTCGAAACGGCCGCTATCGGTCCGGTAAGCACCAAAGTCCTTCAAAAGGGAGTCGCCCCATGAAACAGCATAGCCTGCTTGTTCTGCTCTCGGCCCTGGCCCTCGCCACCGGAGCCCTGGCCGATCCGCCCAACAAGCCGGCGCCCGCCGCCGCCAAATCTCCGGTCGCCAAGCCCGCTCCCAAGCCCACGGCGGCGGCCCCCAAACCCGCGTCGGCCGGCGCCGCCTTGGTCGATATCAATTCCGCCAGCGCCGACGAGCTGTCGGCGTTGCCCGGGATCGGCAAGGCGTATGCCGCCGCCATCATCAAGGGCCGGCCCTATGCCAACAAGGCGCAACTGGCGTCCAAGAAGGTTCTGCCGCCCAAGGTCTATGACGGGGTCCAGGCGCTGACCATCGCCAAACAGAAGAAGTAGCATCTGACCCGCTTGGCGGCCGCGCCGATCGATCCAGACACGTCGTCCAACCCGGGATCCCTCATTCACGTCGCCGAATCCGTCGCCACCCGTCGCTCGATCCGGCGGTTTCTGGACCGTCCCATCCCGCTCGACACCATGCGGCGGGTAATGGATCAGGCGCGAATGAGGCATACCAGCGCCGGCCGCGGGAGGCGCAACTGGCGTCGACCGCACGCTAGGCCTGTGTTCAAAGCCTCGCGCGCCTACCCTGCCCGGTCTTTCGATTCATTGGCGGCATAGCCGAAGATACCCTTGGCCATCAGGGAGGTTTCCTGAGCGCGGCGGGCCTGGAACACCTCGGCGCGGATGTGGTGGACGCGGCGATCGTCGGGGGCAGCCTGCGCCGCCATCTCCACGAGGTGGCAGGCCAGCCGCATGTCGGTCGCGCTCAGGTCGAGGGCCCGCTCGGCGAGACGCAGCGCGCCTCCCGCCAGCGCGGCCACTTCGGCGGCCAAGTCGCTGTCCCGGGCAGGCTTGAGGTTGGCCGGATTGCCGTCCCACCACCCGCCGTACAGACGCCATATGTTGCGGACCACGAATTCCGGCTCGTCATACAGGGGCCGCAGATAGGGCTTCTCCAGCACCGCCGGATCGATCTTCACCGAATGAATGATGTCATTGAGGCGCGCACCCTGGTTCATCATCGACAGAGTCTCAATGACCAGGAAATCGAGGGCGTCGGCCACCTCTTCCAGGACCTTGCGGATGCGCGCGGCGCCGGCGATGGGCAGGCCATGGGCCGGCAGAAACAGCTCCGCCCCCTGGGCGGCCATGTCCCGCATGGCCCGCGCCCATTCGACCGGATAGCGCTGGACCTTCTGCGGATTTCCGGCGTTGGGGAAGTTCCAGATGAAGAAGTCGCCGGCGCAGATGGCCTTGTGCTCGGGAATCCAGGTCCAGGTATGATCGTCTGTCTCGCCCTTGGCGTGGCGCAGGTCGATCTCGAGGCCGCCGACCTCAAGGCCCATGCGGTCGGCGTAGATGGTGTCGGGCTTGGGAGAACTTGGTGGCAGGAATCGGTCGCCGCCGTCCAAGCCGTAGCCGGCCCGGCGAAATTGGCCGAACTGGCGCTCGTTGATCACCCTATTGTAGCCATCGGTGCGGTCGTAACGGTCGAACCGCCGGGCGACATTCTCATGGCCACAGACGCAGGGGCGCGGATCGCCGCGCCCCTGGGCGTCCTCGATAAAGGCTCCGCAGCCGCCGACGTGGTCGATGTGGCCGTGGGTATAGATGAGGGTGTTGAACCGGTCCGGGCTCCAGCGGCGGATTGCCTCCACCACCTTGCCGCCGCCCTGATGATTCGAAGTGTCAAAGGCCAGGAGGCCGTCGTCGGTCTTGAACACAATACAATGGGAGAAGGCCTCGACCATGGCCACCCCATCGGCGAGCTCCGACAGCTGGTGATTGATGCGATTGACCGGCCCGACGCCGGCGGCGTCCAGGGTCCCTTCGATAATCGCCTCGGACATAGCCAGCAGATCGGCCATCGGTTTCCTCCCATGGGCGTCTCGCGCGCCAAGACATAACGTTTGCCCTGAGCGACTTGATGCCGGTTTCGCGCGCGGACGCAAGTTCCGGTTTCGGCGTTGTCGATTTGACGGCTAAAGGGTGTGGGAGGATCTCCGCCGCAACCCCGACACTGGCCGCCGCCTGGCTTCCCGCGCCCTACCGAGGACATCGTGATGCTCGCCACCGACGATCCCGCGCGCGAGGGCGACGTCCGCCCGACGGTGGCGCGGAAGGTTTTCTACAGCCTTGGTCAGGCCGCTCAGACCGGCGGCTTCGACACGGCGATTGGGTTCGTGTTTTTCTACTATACGGCGGTCCTCGGACTGAGCGGCGGGCTCGTCGGCGCGGCCCTGGCGGTGGGGCTGGCCCTCGACGCGGTCGTCGACCCCGTGGTCGGGTCCTGGTCGGACAACCTCAAATCCAGGCTCGGTCGTCGCTTGCCCCTGATGATCGCGGCGATCCCGCTGATTACCCTCTCGATCGGCCTGCTATTCTCGCCGCCGCGCGGCCTGAGCCAGCCGCTGCTGTTCGGCTGGCTGACGCTGATGTCGGTGGCCAGCCGCGCCTTCATCTCATTGTTCAATGTCCCCTACATCGCCCTTGGGGCCGAGATGGCGTCCGACTACACCGAACGGACCAGCGTGGTTGTCTACCGGGCGATGGCCGGGATCGTCTTCGGGACCGCCATCACCGCCCTGGGCTTTACGGTGTTCTTCGCCCATGGCGGATTGCAACGCGCGGACGGCTATCCCGCGTTTGGCTGGTCGGTGGCCGCGATCCTGTTCGTCTGCACGACGGCCTGCTGCCTGGGCGTCCGCCGCTACGCCGCGTCCCTGCCGCAACCCGAGCAGGTCACGGGGTCGATGTGGCGGCGCCTGCCGTTCGAACTGGGCGAGATCTTCGCCAATCGCTCGTTCCGGCTCCTGTTCGTTTCCGCCGTCATCACCTACGTCGCCCAGGGCCTCAACGCGACGCTGAACAACCATGCCTTCGTCTTCGTCTGGCGCATCAAGAGCGAGGACATCCAGTTCATCGGCTACGCCTTTCTCGCCGGCATTCTGCTGGGCGTGGGGGGCGCGCCGCAGATGCAGCGACGGCTTGAGAAGAAGACCGTGGTGTTGATCGGGCTGTCCCTGCTGATCGCCAACTGGCTGGTGATCCAGGGCGCGTGGCTGCTGGGCCTTTACAGCCCGATCGGCGACGCGGCCCTGGCGCCGATGCAGATCAACTCGTTCGTCGCCGGGATCGGCGTCGGGCTGGCGTCGGTCGCCTATCCATCGATGATGGCCGACGCCGCCGACGAGCACGAGCATCTGTTCGGCCGCCGTCGCGAAGGCCTCTATTTCGCCGGGCTCGGCTTCGCCAACAAGGCGGCGTCCGGCGCCGGGGTCCTGTTGGCCGGGGTGGCCCTGGACCTCATCCGCTTCCCGAGCGACATCGGCCACAAGGTCGGCGCGCTCCTGCCCCATGCGGTGCAGGCAAGGCTGGTGTTCGTCTGGGGCCCGGCGGCCTCGGTGATCGCCGTGATCTCGATGTTGATCTTCGCGTCCTACGCCATCACCCGCGCGCGACACGCCCAGATCGCTGAAGCCCTGAACGCCCGGCGCACCCTCTAAGCGCTGCCCGTGGCGCCGTGATCTCAAACGTGGTCTCTTAGGCGCTCAAGACCGGACGACGGCTTCGAGGGGGGAATCATGGCCAGGCTGCAGGGCAAGGTGGCGATCGTCACCGGCGCCGCCAAGGGACTGGGCGAGGCCGACGCGCGGCTGTTCGCCGCCGAGGGCGCGACGGTGATCCTGACGGACGTGGACGAGGCGAACGGCGAACGTGTCGCGCTTGAGATCGGCGCCACCGCTCGGTTCATCCGCCAGGACGTTCGCGACGAAGGCGGCTGGAAGGCCCTGATCGCGGAGGTGATGGCCGAGCACGGCCGTCTCGACGTGCTGGTCAACAACGCCGGCGTGGTCGAGCCGGGAACCATCGAGACGACCACCGCCGAGGACTACCGGTTCGTCATGGCGGTCAGCGCCGACGGCACGTTTTTCGGCTGCAAGCACGCCATCCCGGCGATGCGCGCCGGCGGCGGCGGCTCGATCATCAACATGGCCTCGATCGCCTCGATTCAGGGCGAGTCCCTTGTGGCGGCCTATTGCGCCGCCAAGGGGGCCGTGGAGGCCCTGACCCGGTCGGTGGCGGTGCATTGCGCCCAGGGCCGGATGAACATCCGCTGCAACTCGGTGCATCCCTCGGGCATGGACACGCCGATGGTTCGAGGTTTCGGCGGCAAGGTGATGGCCGCAGGGCTCGCCCCGCCGCGCGAGAGCGCGCCGCAAGGGGCCTCGCCCCACGGCGCCAGTCCCCTCGGCGCGGCCAGGGATATCGCCTATGCGGTGCTCTACCTGGCCAGCGATGAATCCCGCTTCGTCAACGGTCAGCGCATCGTGGTCGACAACAGCATGTCGGTGACCGCGGGCCATGTCCCGTCGGCCGGGTAGAACCATGGCCGGGCGGCTGCACATCTCGGGACTGGTCCACATCAACATCAATGTCTCGGACTTCGACCGGTCCCGCGCCTTCTATGAAGCCCTGGGCTTCCGTCTGATCTGGAGTGTCCCGCCGACAAACAGCGAAGCGGTGGCGGCAGCCGTCGGCATGCCTCCATACCGGGTGAAAGGCGGCCTGATGACGCTGGACGGCGCGGAACACCCGCTGGTGATCGACCTCTTGCAATGGGAGACGCCGCACGACGCCTCGCCCCCCTACCCGCACCTCTATCACTACGGCTTGGCGCGCCTGGCCCTGGCGACAACCGACATGGACGCCGATCTCGCCACGCTGGCGTCGATGGGGGTGGAGTTGGTGGGGCCGCCGGCCCGGGTGGAGGTGAACGGGGTGGCCACCGGCGGCCGGTTCGTCTGCTTCAAGGATCCCGACGGCACGATCCTCGAACTCGTCGAATCACAGGGCATGGGCAGATTGGTGAATCCGGCATGATCAAGGTGACGATCCTTTATCCAAACACGCCGGACGCGCGGTTCGACCACGACTATTACGAGACCGTGCACATCCCGATGTCCATCGCCCTGCTGGGACCCGCCCTGAAGTCGGTCGTGGTCGAACGGGGCCTGTCGGTCGGACCGCCCTGGCCGGCTCCCACCTATACGGCGATCTGCAGCTTCATCTGCGACTCCAGGGAGGCCTATGAGCAGGCGCTGTTCCCGCATCTGGCGCAGCTGCAGGGCGACCTGGTCAACTACAGCGACGTCGAGGCCGTGATCCAGATCAGCGAGATCACCGTCAACCACAGCGTCGCCATCTCTGCTCCGTCACCATTGGCCATGGCCAGCTACCGCGGCGTCGCGGACGCAGCCGCCGGCGCCGGCGCCGGCGGGGCCGCCGAGACGCCGGCGATCTTATAGAGCAACCGCAGTTGCGGCGAAGTCGTGTCGCCGTACAGGATCTGGCTCGTGGTGACGTTGATCTGGAGTCTCACGCCACGGGACTCGTCGCGAAGGAGGACGGAATCGGCGTCCCGACCCGCCTCGACGAAACTGAACCGCGTTCCGCCCGCGCCCCATTCGACCCAGCTGCCGTCAGCCCGCATGGAGAAGTTGTCGCCTCCAGTCGACACGTACGTCACATTCCGGCCCGTCACCGCGGTGCGCGCCGACGACGACGACGGGGCGAGCGCACCGAACAGCAGGCCAGCAACCGCCAGCATCGATGTGAGGCAGGATTTCAGAGACATGATCGGGACCCCGGTCGGCGCAGTCGTTTACCGCTGCTAGGCAAGCGGCAGATTCGATCGATCTATGCGATGGATCAGACGGCGTCAAAGGTCGGTGTCGGCCCGTGAAGCCCACCGGCCGCCGAGAGGGCGAGGCGGCGGCGAGATTATCGCACGGAGCGGATTCTGCCCACGAGCGCCGCCGAGCCCAGCGACGCCACGGCGCAGGCCAGGACCAGATGGGGCAGGGCTAGCGCGTCGGGCGACCGCGCGACATTGAGCAGGGCGATGGTCGCCGAGATCACCCCGGGCAGCGTGTTGGTGAGGTTCATGAATCCCAGCCAGGCGCCGCGACGCGGATGGCCGCTGACCAACTGCGCGACCATGGCCGAATCGACGGCAAGGTAGGCGGTGAGCGAGGCCTGAAACAGGCCGTAGGCCAGCACCAGCAGAACCCATGAGGATGGGCGAGCGAGCAGCGTGAGCGCCAGGGCGGCGGTCAGGGCGGCCAGGACCATAGGAAGGCGACGTCGGCGCTGGGCGTCCGAGCCATGCCCCGCGGCCACGGCGCTGACCAGGGCGATGCCGCTCGCAACCAGCGACAACAGGCCGACCGCCCAGGTGGCTTCAGGCATCCCCGGCAGTCGAGACGCCTGACGCAGCCCAGCGACGTAGAGAAAGATGTAGTTGATCAGCAGGGACGCCCCCAACTGCATCAGCAGCCGCGCGCCCCAGGCCTTCAGCAGGTCGCGGCGATCGAGCCCCGGCGGCGGGACAGCCGGATCGGCTGCGGCCGAGGTCGGTGGTCGCGGTGTCGATGGGACGAAGGGCCAGACGACCAGCAGCGGCGCCACCAGGCAGACGACGAGGGCGGCGACGCAAAGAAAGCTTGCGCTGCTGTCGGCCGGAAACCAATTGGCGAGGACGGTGACCATCAGCGCCGAAAGGGGCAGGCCGGCATTGAGCCAGCCCGCCACCCGTCCCTTGCGAGCGTCGGCGACATAGTCGGTCATCAGGGCGCCAAGCGGGGCGAACATCAGATTGAACGCCAGCTGGAAAACCGCCACGGCCACTGCCAGGGCCATGGGCGAGCTGGCGCGCGCCAGCAGGCCATAGGCGCCGATGAGCCCCACAAGACCGGCGGCGATCACCGCGCGCCGACTGCCGTGACGCGCCATCCACCGATCTCCGATCGCGCCGGCCGCGATGTGGGCGACGCTGGCGACCGCACCCCCCAGCAGCAGCAGCCAGCTCAAGGTTGCGAGGGCGTGTCCCGGCGCGACCGCCAGGACCCGGCGGGGCAGGAGGAGCATGAACAATGGCATGAAGCCCAGCTGCGCGCCGAGAAAGCTGAGGGCGTAGAGCGCTTCACCGCGCCATGGGACGACCGGAGCCCGGCGGCTCAAGGCGGTCCGGGCCCGATGCTCGCTCGCTCCAAATAGAGATAGGGCAGCTCGTAACAACCGGCCGACGCCTCGCCGCTGGCCGCGGCAATCAACCGCTCGCAGGCCTTTTCGATCATTGCGGCGGTGGGCTGCCGGATCGCGCTGAGCGGGGGCACGCTGAACCGCACCCCCGGCGTGTCTTCGAAGCTGACGACAGACAGGGTGTCGGGCACCCGCACGCCCTCCCGGTCAGCGACGTGCAGCACGGCGAAAGCCATCTCGTCGTTGTCGGCGATGATGGCCGTCGGAGCCGGATCCTGGGCGAGCGCCTCGGCGACGATGCCCGCGGCGGTCTCGAACTTGAAATCGCCGTTACGGACGAACCCCGCGTCGTCGGGCAGGCCGGCGGAAGTGATCGCGCCACGGAATCCTTCGATTCGCGCGCGGGAGGCGCCGTAGCTGGGCGTCCCGGCGATGAAACCAAGCCGGCGGTGGCCAAGGGCCAGAAGGTGTTCGGTGATTTCTCGCGCCGCGCGCCGTTCGTCCATATAGACGTCGATGTGCGCGCCCTGTCCCCGATAGCCGATCCGGGCGCAGGGGATCGCCCGTTGGTCGAGCAGGGCCACTAAAGCATCGTTCTCGCTATGGGGCGGGGTGAGGATGACACCGTCCGGCCGCAGCGCGCCGATGACATTGGCCAGTTGGCGGACCGCCACATCCGCGCCGGTGTCGATCAGCTCGAAGACGAGATGGTAGCCGTGACGCTCGCACTCGGTCATGCCGCCATAGAGCATCTGGTCGACCCAGTCGTTGCCGCGTCCCGCTCGCCAGTTCTCCAGCGTGCGGGCGCGATCGTTCACCGCCAAAATCAGGAATGAGCGACCGCCGCCCATCCGGCGGGCGCTGAGATTGGGAACGTAGCCGAGGGCCTCGACCAAGGCTTCGACGCGCTGACGAACCTCGGCTTTGACGTTCGGGCCGCGATTGATCACGCGCGACACGGTCTGGCGGGACACGCCGGCGGCCCTGGCCACGTCCTCGATCGTCACCATCAACTGCGTCCATACTGCAACACCCCAGGACATTATCGCCGGGAATGCCGGCTCGAGGCAACCGTCATTGTGAACGCTCACATTTCCGATTGTGAACGATCACAATGTCATTTATGACAAGATCAACACGGTTCGACACGTGACGGGAGGGGGGTCGCTGGCAATGATATCGCAGACATGGCGCCTTCTGGGCACCGCTGCGCTGTGGCTTGCGGCGTGCGCCGCGCAGGCCGGCGCCCCGGCGGACGTCGAACCTCGTATCGACTCTCTCCTTGCGAAGATGAGCGTGGAGCGGAAGGTCGCCCAACTGATCCAACCCGATATTTCCGCCATCACACCGGATGATGTCCGCCGGTATCGTTTCGGCTCGATGCTCAATGGCGGCAACAGCGGACCCGGTGGCGACGACAAGGCGCCGGCCAGCGCCTACCTCGCCCTGGCCGATGCGTTCTGGGCGGCGTCGACGGCGCCGCAGGACGATGGCGAGCCGGCGATCCCCGTCCTATGGGCGACGGACGCCGTCCACGGCGACAACAACATCATCGGCGCGACACTGTTTCCCCACAACGTCGGGCTCGGCGCCGCCAACGATCCGGCGCTGATGCGGCGCATCGGCGAGGTTACCGCCAGCGAGATGGCCGTGACCGGCCTGGACTGGGCCTTCGCCCCGACGGTCGCGGTGGCGCGAGACACCCGCTGGGGCCGCAGCTACGAGAGCTTCTCGGAAGATCCCAACCGGGTTTCCCGCCTCGCGCCGCCGCTGGTCGAGGGGCTGCAGGGCGCCGTCGGAACACCGGACTTTCTCGATCAGCATCACGTCATCGCGACGATCAAGCATTTCCTCGGCGACGGCGGCACCGGCGGCGTCGATAAGGGTGACACCCGCGGCGACCAGGCCGGCATCCTCAAGGTTCACGCCGCCCCCTATCGGCCGGCGATCGCCGCGGGCGCGCAGACGGTGATGGCGTCCTTCTCCAGCATCAACGGCGTTAAGATGCACGGCAATCGCGCCTTGCTGACCGGTCTGCTGCGGGAAGAGATGGGCTTCGACGGGCTGGTCGTCGGCGACTGGAACGGCCACGGCTTCGTCCCGGGCTGCTCCAACACCGATTGCCCCAAAGCCCTGATGGCCGGGCTCGATGTGTTCATGGTCCCCGACGACTGGCGTGGACTCTACGAGACCACGCTGCGCGAAGTGCGAGCGGGCGCGATACCCATGACGCGGCTCGACGAAGCGGTGCGGCGGATCCTGCGCGTGAAGCTGCGCTACGGGATGTTCGAGAAACCGCGTCCGTCACAACGCGCCTTGGCGGGACAGTGGCTGTTGATCGGCTCGTCAGAGCACCGCGCGGTCGCCCGAGACGCTGTCCGCGAATCCCTGGTGCTGCTCAAGAACGATGGGGTGCTGCCGATTCGCGCGTCGGCAAACATCCTGGTGGCCGGCAGGGCCGCTGACTCGGTCCCCCGGCAGGCCGGAGGCTGGTCGATCTCATGGCAGGGCGGCGGTGACCTGACCAATGCCGATTTTCCCGGCGCGACCTCGATCTATGCCGGTATCGCCGCGACGGCGCGACAGGCAGGCGGCTCTGCGACGCTGTCGCCCGATGGTTCGTTCACCCTCCGACCCGATGTGGCGGTGGTGGTGTTCGGGGAGGAGCCCTACGCGGAATATGTCGGCGATCGGCCTGATCATGCGCTGCATGACGAAGAGGGCCTGAAGCTGTTGCGGAAATTCCGCGCGGCCAATGTGCCGACCGTGGCGGTCCTGCTGTCCGGCCGCCCGCTGTGGGTCAATCGCGAACTCGCCGTCGCTGACGCCTTCGTCGCAGCCTGGTTGCCGGGCACCGAAGGCTCCGGGGTGGCGGACGTGCTGGTGGGCGACGGCGCCCGTCACGCGCGCCATGACTTCACAGGGCGACTGCCGTTTCATTGGCCGGCAGACTGTCTCGACACCGTCGGCCCGCTGTTTCCGGTTGGCGGCGGCGGAAGCTATGCCAGACCGCCCCGCTTGCCGCACGCTCAGGAAAGCTGCACGGCGACGACATCCGACGCCCAGACCGCGACGACCCTCTTCAATCGCGCGCTTGGCGTCGGCGTGACCGCTGTCGCCCGCGCCGCGCCGGATCAGTCGGAAACCCGCCTTCCCGACCTTGTCGGCTCCACACCCGGTAAGTCGTTGAGCGTCGTAGCCTTCGACCTGACCGCACAGGAGGATGGGCGCAGAGTCCAATGGCAGGCGGCCGGCGAGGTTGCGTTCCGCCTGGACAGGGCGATCGGGCCTTCGCGCGGTGAACTGGTGATCCACTACCTGATCGATCACCCCCTCCGCGGCAAGGTCACTGTCGGCGCCGAGTGCGACGGCTGCCGAACGGCAATCGGTCTGCCAACCGGGCCGGGCGACGGTTGGCGGACCGTTCGGATTCCGCTGCGCTGCCTTGGCCAAAGCCCGATCACGGGGCTGAAGCTCAGAGCGGATGGGTCCGCCGGCCTCCGTCTGGTGTCCGCCTCCATTTCCCCGACATCGCACAAGACCCCATGCGAGGCCGCCAAATGACCTGCGGTTGAAACCGAAGGTCTACGCCTTCAACCCGTACGCGTAAAACAAGAAACAAGAGACGAGGAGAGCAGTTCATGAGAACTTTCAAAGTCATACTAATGGCCTCTATCGCCGGCGCCGCAATCGCGACTCTTGGCCAAGCCACTGAGGCGAAAGCCCAAACCGGCCCGGACAACGCCGCCACCGCGTCGGCAAAGGGAGGGGTGGTGGTCAGCGAAGTCATCGTCACCGCCGATCGCAAGACCCAAAATCTGCAGAAATACGCGGGAACCGCCGTCGTTCTCAGTGGCAAGGCCTTGAAGGACATCGGCGTTCAAAACATCACCGACCTGGAGGGGCGAATCCCTGGATTGCAGATCCTGCCGAACAACAATAACATTGAGGTCTATATTCGTGGCGTCGGGTCAAGCAACAATACCGAGCTCGGCGATCCCGCGGCCGGCACGCACTATGACGGCATCTACATTCCGCGCCCCGCCGGTTTCGGATCGATCTTTTATGACATCGATCGGGTAGAGGTGAACATCGGCCCTCAGGGCACCCTGCGCGGCCGCAACGCCACCGCGGGCACAGTCAACATCATTCCCTGGCACCCCGGTCTGGGCGTTTACGACGCCTACGCCGAAGCCGGCATCGGCAACTATGGCCAGCATTCCTTCGAAGGCATGATCAATCTGCCGGTGACCAACACCATCGCCATCCGGGCGTCCGGCGAACACCTGTATCACGATTCCTATACGACCAATGTCGGCCCGGTTAAGGGCTTGCGCGGTCCGGAATGGGAGAACAACTACGCCGGTCGCCTGCAACTGCTGTACAAGCCGAGCAGCCATTTCGACATGATGCTGTCCTTTGACGACACCAAGGAAGTCGGCGGCGGCACCATCGGCACCAACCTGGCCGCCGCCGAAGGCGACGGCATCAGCGTCGGCAACGTGCAGAACCCGCGTGATGTCTATCTCTATCCCACCGATCCCCACCTCTCGACACTGCACAACGGTGAGCGTGGCGAATTCAACTACCACGCCAAGGCGTTCGATGTTCAGTTCACGGCGAGCCACAGGCACCTGTTCTCCGACTGGAATGGCGCGCCTCCTGGCCTTCTTGCCTATCCGGGCGGCGTGGCGACCGCCAACGCTGGCGACTCCACCGGCGCCGTCGCCACCGACTACAGCCACTATGAGACCCAGACCCTGTCGAATTCGGACACGCAGGAACTAAGGTTCACCGCCGTGAAGGGCTCTCGGTTCGAATGGACCGTCGGCGGCTTTCACTTCACCGAAAAACAGGCGTCGTTCCTGGGCAGCGTCGCCGATCAGAACGCCTACTTCCAGGGTATCGAATTCAACACCCGGACCAGCAGCGGGTCCTGGGCCGGCTATACCGACGACACCTTCCATGTGAACGAAAAATTGCGGCTGACCGCCGGCATCCGCTATTCCGAGGACACCAAGGCGCGCACCGGTGTCGCGGGGCGCTATCTGATGGCCCTGGGCGCCGGCGACTACAATTGCTGCCTGGGGCCGATCGTTGGCACGCCAGGCTTCAAGTTCGCTGGCCTGAGCCGTACCGACTTCACCTTGCCGGACCCAACCCTGTCGACGGCGCAACAGCAGCAACAGGCTCTCGACTTCTACTTCGGCGGCGTCAAATCCTTCGGCGTCAACGATACCGTGCCGTCGATCTTCCCCGGCGGACGGCTGCCCACCGTGCAGACCGGCCCTTGCGTGCCGAACCCGCTGACGTCCTATCTGCAGTGCGCGGCCAACGGAAAATATACCTATGCTGTGATCGACAATACCGAGTTCTTCGCGCAGAACGCAAACGACCGCTATCACTTCCTCGATTGGCGGGTGCGGATCGACTACGATCTATCGCCGGACCATCTGGTCTATGGTTTGGTGGCGACCGGCAACAAGGCCGGCGGATTCAACGACAACTTCGGCACGGGCGGCATCGCGCCGACCTATCGGCCGGAGCGCCTCACCAATTTCGAGATCGGGTCGAAGAACCGCTTCACCGTCGCCGGCCTGCCGGCGAAACTCAACGTCAGCGCCTTTTATGAAGACTATCACGATCAGGTGCTCAGTTCTCTGCTGAGCATCTCCAGCGCGGCGAAGTTCGCCTCGGCGACGGGCACGCCCATCACCTTCCCATCCAATTTCGCCCCCGGCGCCATCATCGTCAACTACAACTACAATGCGGCGAACTCGGCGATCGCCGGCGCCCAATTCGATGGCGGCGTGACGATCCCGCAGGCGCGGATGAACCTTGGCTTCAATGTTCTCTACCTAGCCGAGGCCAAGGTGCTCAGCGCGCAGACGATCGAGGACTTCCGCTTCCAGAGCGATATCGACTCCGCCGACGCCGGGTTCCGCTCGATCAAGGGCAAGCGCCTGCCGCGTACGCCCAAGCTGCAAATGAACTTCCAGTTGTCGCAGAAGTTCGAGACCGGGTTCGGATCCTTCGACTATGTGATCGCGCCGGGCTATCGATCCAGCACCCACGCGACGATCTTCAACGGCGAGGATTACGGCTACGAGGCCTATCTGGCCGGGACAAAGATTGCCGACTCGAACGGCAATCTGGTCACATCAACCGCAACGGCCTATCGGTCGCGGCTGAACGACACGATCGCCGGCTATTGGACGCTGGATCTCGGGGCCGGCTTCACCACCGCCAACGGCAAAATTCGCCTCGAAGGCTACGTCAACAACATCCTCTACCAAAACAACGTAACCGGTATTCTGGTCAGTCAGACCGGTGGAACGGTGGCTTTCCTGCCCCGCCCGACCACCTATGGCCTGCGAATGCACTACCGATTCTAGGATCTATAGACTGTCGAGGGACCTATGAAGACCATCTGGCTTCCCCTTTGTCTTGTCGTGGCGTTGTGTGGCGGCCCCATCCGGGCCGCCACGGCGTCCCAGCCCGCGCCATCGGCGAGCGGCTGGAAACAGATCTTCTCCGACGAGTTCGACGGCAAGGACCTCGATCGGGCCCGGTGGTCGACCTACGAAGACTGCTGGGGCGGCGGCAACCAGGAACGCCAGTGCTATACGGCGCGCCCCGAGAATGTTTCGGTTCACGACGGCCAGCTGGATCTGACGGCGCGCTTCGAGAAAGCCTCGGGGCCGTCGCTGCCGCTCGATTTGCGAACGCCGGGGGCCGAGACGCCGCCAACGTCGAAGCCCTTCACGTCGGGCAAGATATCGACCCTGGGGGCGTTTTCCCTGACCTACGGCCGCATCGAGGTCCGCGCCAGGGCGCCAATCGGCCAGGGCCT
>CAIQDO010000596.1 GCA_903870555.1 uncultured Caulobacteraceae bacterium | reverse complement strand
TCCCGCGCCGTCCCGCCAAGGCGGCCCAAGGCCGCGCGAAGCGCCCCTTCCCGATCGCGGTTCAAGGTCGGATAGGCGCCGTTGTCCTCAAACAGTGATCCGGGCGACTCGACGCCGAGCAGCGTCACAACCGCCACAAAACCCCGGCCGTTGGCCGTGTCGAAACGGTCCCAGATCCGCGCCCAGCCGCCCTCGCGGCGCGCCAGACGGCGGGCCGCGTCCTGCGGCGACAGCTTGCGCGGATCGAACCCCAGATCCTTGACCGCCCGGGCCGCGAAGGCGTTGAGGCGCGCGGCGTCCAGAGACCCGCACATCCAGGCCAGCATGTCGGCCTCGAGATCGGGTGCGATCAGGGCGTGGAGGCTGTCGGCGTTCCACCGTTGGCCGCGCAACGCCTCCAGCGGCCTAGCGAACACCGCGGTCGCCGCCTCGGCGAGGGCGAGCCGGGTGGTCGAGTCGTCGGCGACCTCCAGGTTCAGCGAGCCGCGCTCGGCGGCCAGGAACCCACGCAAGGTCCAGTCCTTGCCGTTGACATGGCCGAACCAGGCGCCCGAGACGCCCAGCCAGACAAGGGGCGCCAGCAGAGCCGGGCAAGCCTCGGCGTCTCGCAATGTCTCCCGCGAAACGCCGGGCAGATAGAGGATCGGCGGCCGACCGGCCGGCCAGGTCACGTCCGGCAGGGCCCGCGCCACGGCGGCCCGCAGCCACACGGCGGGACCGGTGCGGTCGGTCGGGTCGATGTCGCCGTAGGTCAGCAGATTGGGCAGCCGCGCCCGCAGCGCCGGTAGCAGCGACGCGAACTCCCGGCCCTCGTCGCACCACAGCACCGCCTCCGGCGGCGCCTGGGCGGCGGCATTATAGGCCCCGGCGGTGTCCAGGGCCTCGATCAGGGCGTCCAGGGGTGTGGTCAAGGCGCGACCGCCGAGGCGGCGAGGCGGCGCAGTCCGTCGCGGAACTTGCCGAAGCTCGGCGACTGGTTGGTTTCGACATTAAGCAGGGGTCCGATCGCCTCCGCCCACTCATGCTTCAACTGCCCTGGGAGCGGCCACCCCGCCCGCTTGACGGCCGCGGAGCCTCCCTTGTGTAGCGCGTCGGCCAGCACCTCCCAGGTGCCGCAGACGCTGTCTTGCTGGTACGCTTCGAGGATCGCGACCTTGGCCTTCGGATAGGCGGCAAGAACAGCGACCCGGTCGCCCAGCAGCCAGGCCTCGACCTCCTCGATCGCCAGCCGGAACAGGGTCAGCGGCGTCGGCTGGCAACCCGCCAGCATCGCGTGCAGCTCGGCTAGGAGTTCCGCGCAATCGCGTCTGTCCGAATCCATCACCACCACGACGGCGTCGTATCCGGGCGTCTTGCCATAGCCCTTCAACACCCGTGGCAGCTGGTCCAGGAGGATGCGGTTGGCGGCGTCCGCCCCGGACTTAAGGTTGGCCGGGATCTTGCCGATGCCCCTGTAGGAAATCACCCGCCAGCCGACGGTCTCGGCGAAGGCGCCCAGGATTGTCGGAACGATGTGGTCCAGCAGCCTCTTGCCGGAACTGTCCTCGACGAGGATCTCGATGTGCATCCTCACCTCTGATCGAGATAGTCGCTGTACCAAAGCCCGCCCAGCGGAAGTCCTTCTTCCACAAGGTTCTCGACAACCTTGATGTCGGAGGTCCGGCGGATGGTCGAGAAGCCGTCGTCGCCCTTTTCCAGTATCCAAACCTCCTCGGGCGTCAGGGCGTCCACGAAGTAGGGCTGGTGGGTGGTGACGAAGATCTGCGGCGCGTTCTTCTTGCCGGTGGCGTGGAGGCGGAACTCCTCGGCCAGGGTCTCCAGAAGCTTGTGGTAGAGACCGTTCTCGGGCTCCTCGATGCAGATGAAGGGCGGCGGTTCGGGATCTTCCATCAAAAGCAGGTAGGCGAAGATCTTCAGCGTGCCGTCAGACATCTGTTGTGCGAAGAAGGGGTCTCGGAAGGACCCATCGTTGAAACGCAGCAGAACGCGCCTGTCGTCGGTCACGAGGGTGTCGATGCTGTCGATGCCGGGAATCTTGTCGGCGATGCGTTTCAGGATGGTGGCGAAACGGCTTTTGTGCTCGCGTTCCATGAACTGCACGACGTTGCCGATGTTGTCGCCGTGGATGTTCAGATGGCGCTGCGGGCCGGCGCTGGGCAGGCCGCGCGCCGCGTCCGGATAGAAGTAGGACAGGTACCAACCCTTGAGGAAATCGCGGAACAGCTTGATGCGCGGGTGTTCCTTGAGCGTGCCGAGGGTGGCGATGCCGAGCTGGCGAGGATCGGTCAGGTCGACCGAGGTCTGGGTGTTGTCCTCCTCGCCGTCCTTTTCGACGGCCTCCTCCCCTGCCCAGACCATCCCCTTGCCGTGATTGAGGCGAAGGAATGGAAACGGTCGGCCATGCTTTTGACCCTTGCGCCGCTGCTTCAAGAGTTCGGTTTCGACGAACGGCCGGCCGCTTTCGTCCAGGGCGATCGACAACTCATAGGTGATGGGCCGCTCGTTCTGCGCCTCGCGGTAGTAGATCTCGAAACTGATCGGGCCATCGACGCCGCGCGACCGCAGGCGATCGAAGCCGCCGCGCTGTTTCATGTCGCAGGCAGTCTCGACGTCAGTCGCCAGACAGTCGGCGACGAAGCCGAAAGCGTCGAACAGCGAACTCTTGCCGACGCCATTCTTGCCGATCACCACCGTGAACGGCGTGAGTGGCGCGCCGGTCGTCTGCGCCGACAGCTTGCCGAGCGTGACGTCCCGCAGGGCGCGGAAGTTCTTCACACGGAAGCCTTCGATTCCAGCCATTTAGCGTTTCTCCATCGTCAGGACCCAGCGCGGACCCGCGCCGCCCGCTTTTCGGCTAGGGTCAGGTGACGGTCGTTGTTGCGTTCGCCCTTGTCGAGGGGGAACCAGGGGGCGGAGGCGACGTCCTTGCCGCGGTCGATGCCCCATTTGATCTTCGGAGTCTCCCGAAGCACACCGGCCTTGATGAAGGGGCGGATGTTCAGGCGCACCCCGTCGTCGAGGTCCGGATCCCAACCGATGGGCTGTGCCTCCAGCGGCTTCCAGCGCACGAAGATGTCCAGCGGCGCCTCGCCGTCCAGGATGGCGGTCAGCTTCTGTTGCAGGATCTTCGCCCTCTCCACCCGCCGTTCGTCGCCGGCGTTGGCCATCCGGCCGATCCAGTCGCCGATCAGCGTGTAGGTCAGCTTGCTCAGGGTTGCCGTGTCCAGGCGGTGATAGTGGACGAAGGCCGAGAAGCCGTCCGGCGTTCCGTCCCAGACCTGCCAGAGGAAGGGGCGATCATGGAACAGCTTGCAATGCTGGCGGAAGGCACGGTCACGCAGCCAAGCTTCTAGGGACCCGTCGCGGGCGGCCCTTTTGTCCAGAGTCAGGTCGGCGTCGGCGACCAGTTTGCGTTCGAGGGCGTCCGACCAGCCTTCGCCGAAGGCCGCGGCGAGGAAGGCGCGCAGGCGGTTGGCCAGGGGCTGTTCGCCGGCAACGGCCTCCAGGCACAAGAGGCCGTCGTCGTCCGCGTCGGGCAGGTTGGCCGCCTTGGCGATCCAAGCGTGCGCTTCGGCGGACAGGTGCATATCGGGATCGTTCTCCGCAGGCCAGCGATAGCCGGCCAGACGCCCCAGGGCGATATGGAGAGCCGTGCCTGTCTCGGCTTGCCCAGGATGACCGTGAAACAACCACTGGGTGGAATCATCCGAATAAGGTTCGGGAAGGCCATCTGGGTATTTTTTCGCGGCAACTGCCTCCCAATGTTCGAGATCAAAGGGAACCTTGAGGAAACTGGCTTCGGTGACCGAGAGGGCTTGGTCCACTTTACGAACGTCGGCCACGAACACGGGGTCAGAAAGATAGGCTGTCAGCGCTGGAAGATGTGTTTCCGCGATAGCAGTCAAAGCGCCAATCGTGCAGTCGAATCGGGTGCCAAGGAAATGTGTCCAAGTCATCCCTCCCGTGACCGACATGGCTACGCCCCTCTTTCCGACGATACCTAGTCCCTTTCTGGCCGTGCCAATTTTTGATAGGTCACCCTGGCCGTTTTCCCATTTTATCAATCCTGTATACCCAGAGAAACCGGACTTAGATGGAACCATCTGAAATAAATCCCAGTCATGGTTCTTGTTTTTGATTTCCCAAAAAAAGCGAAGATAATGCGGTAGGTCACCTGTACCCATGCCTTGGGTCGCTCGCGCAATCGAATTCAGCCTTTGCACGTCAGATTCATCGACGAACGAAATTACGGAATCTGGATTATTCCCCTGTCCCGCTTGGCTGAATTCAGAGACTGCATGGTCGACTAGGCCGGATGATTTCGCTGAGACGTCTGAGCAATTGCTTACATCAAAACCACATATTCTATGCGCGACTTGGGGCGAAGCGTTTGTAATTGAACTAAGGGTAATATTTACGACCTCTCCTGAAATCGTTTCGAATGCGCCCGAACCAAGTCTCGCAATCCAATCAAACTGTGAACTCGCCAGAATTTTACTGCGGAATGACTTGTAGGTGCCCATAAACAAATAGGAATGTGGAGTTACCGCACAAACCGTACCATTTGCCTCAGTTAGATTTATGATACGCCTCAACATGATGAATGCGAGATCGTTCTTCACATTGTTATAAAATTTATCGGCGAAATCTGCCAATTCACGGTCCTGTCTAACGCGACCCAAAAAAGGAACGTTAGTTATGACTTGAGTATACACCTTTCCCAATATTCCGGCCGCATCCGCCATCCCCCGGGCCGCGATAACTCCTTCAGCTCTGTCCGGTTCTGCAGCACGAGTCTTAGAAACCAGCCGTGCAAGAAGCGGCTCTATACGCCCCAGCCTTTGTGGACTCATCAGATCGCCGCCTGTGGGATCGATCAGACTGCCTAAAAGCGGCGCATGCGCGAATACGTCCCAAAGCTTGTCGAGGCCTTGGTGGAGGTCTAGGTCGCCATTTGCCAGAGCTACAAATTCCGGCTTTGCGAGCGGTGGCGGGGCACCGACCCAGGCGATGTGGGGGGATGGCAAGGTCTGAAACCCGCCGATCTTCCAGGCGGTTAAGGCCACGGCAAAGGCGGCAATCTGAACGCAGCGACCGTCGATTTCCAGCCCAAACAGGTTGTCTCGCAGCACGGACGCAACTGCCGCCGAAGGCGACAACTTATCCTCCTCGGCGCGTAAGCCAGCCAGGATCGTCAACACCTCGGTGAGGAAGTGGCCCGAACCGCAGCAAGGGTCGAGCACGGTTAGTTTCGCCGCCTCGGTCGGCCAGCCCGGATAGACACCCGCCGCCGGCCGCCAGCGGGGCGCATCCTCGCCCTCCTTCACGAACCGCAGCATGTCGAAGTCATAGCCAGGCAGGGCCACAGCGGCGCGCAGGGCGTCCTCGTCCGCCGCCTCGGCCGCAACATCCGGCCGCGCGGCGAGGATCTTGCCCGCCCGCCAAGCCCCCAACGTATTGTGGAGCAGAAACCGCACCATATAGGGCTCTGTGAACAACTGCGTCACCGCCGGCAGTTCGTCGGCGCCGATCTTGCCGCCAGCCTTGTTGACCCGGTCCTTCTCCGCCGCGCGCCAGAACTGATAGGTCCAGCCGAGCGAGTCATCGGCCTGGAAGATCGCCGGTTCAAGCCCGTCGACCAGGGAGCGCAGGGCGTGGGCGTGCTCCGGCGCGAATTCCAGGGCCAGGACCGGATCGTCGGGATTGAACACGCCCGGCAGCATCCGCGCGCCATAGGTTTCCGCCGCCGTCCAGGCGTCGGCGAAGCCTTCGAGTTTGGCCAGCTCCTCGCAATCCTCCAGGCTGACCGGCCCGTGCTCGGGGTGCCGCAGCAGACCGCGCTCGGCCAGGAATCGGGCGAACAGGCGGCGATGCCATTGGGCGTAGCCGGTGGCCTCGATCAGGTGGCGGACGTCGTGGGCGCTGCCGTCGGCGACCGTGTCGCCCAGGGTGCGCGCATGGGCGCGAAGCCGCCGCCGCAGGGCCTTGGCGTCGTCGTTCAGATGGCCCGGCGCCGCCGGCTCGGCCACGCTCAGCCGGCGCACGGCGTCGGCCGCCCCTTCCTCGGCCACGTCCCGCGCGGCCTTCACCGCCTTTTCCAGGGCGCGCCGCAAGGGGGTGGGCAGGAAGCGGTGGGTCAAGCGGCGACTCCTCTAGACTTTCGGGATCACAGGGCCGGCGGTCAGGCCCATTTCCAGCCGCTCGCGCGCCTGGGCGAGCCAGGCGTCGAGTTCGATCTGGGTCTTGATCAGACCCGAGCGCAGATGCACCGCCCGCGCCTTGGGCTCCAGCAGGGCCGCCGCCTCGGCCAGGGCGTCCGCCACCCGTTGCGGCAGGGCCTTGATGTCGGAATCCCACTGGGTGAGGCCGCGCTTTTCGAGGGACGCGGCGATAGTTTCCGGCGTTTCCACCGTCGGGGCGTCCACCGCCAGAAGCCCGGCCTGGAGCCTGAGGTCATGTTTCTGGTCCGGGGTGAGCCGCGCCCAGGTGGCGTCATCCGCCAGCCGCGCCTCGCCGGCCGACCAGGCCGCCTGCCATGCCGCCCAGGCGCTGTTCAGCCGCTCGCGGAGCGCCTCGGCGGCCGCCTGGACGATGGCTGGCGCGGGATCGGGCTCGGCCAGCAAACCCCGCGACGCCCGGATGGCGTCCAGATCGGCGTCCTGGTCCGCGGCGCCCAGCCGGACCAGCCGCTCGGCCAGTCGCCAGCGGGGTAGACGATCGGCGATGGCCGCCCCGGCCACGCGCCAGCCGCCGATGGCGGCCTTCAGCGTCGGCGCGGCGGCGGCCAGCTTGACGAGCAGGTCGTTGTCGCTGACCGACCGCAACGCGGCCAGGTCGGGCACCGGCTGGGGCGCCGGCGCGGGCGCCACGTCGCCCGACCCCTTGGCCAGCTGTTCAAGGCGCTCGAGCAGTCCGCTCAACACCAGGTGTTCCTGATTGGGTGTGAAAGGAAGTCCCACCTCGTTCAACAGGCCGCGCACGGCCAGACGGTCGGTGATGCCGACAACGGTGGTCTCGGAGCGGAACGTGCAGACGCCGATCTTCGCGCGGGGCAGATCCGTAAGAATGGCCGGCTTGCCGTCCTCTCCCGTCACTCTCAGAAAGCTGGCGTTCGCGAGGGCGACGAGAACCGCGTCCACGGCGTCCTTGGGCCAGCCGTAGGGCGGCTCATCGAACTTGCGGCGCAGGTCGGCGCCCTTCCGGCCCGGCCCGAGCTCGGCCAGCAGGGCCTTGGCCACCGGGTGCGCCTCCGGCGGGCCGGAATGATCAACCGACTTCAGGGCGTCCGGGTCGTTGCGCTGGGCGCGCTCATAGGCCCGGCCCCAGCCGGCGTGGTCGGCCACGGCGAATTCCCGATAGCGACGCACGATCGACTTGGCGGCGGCGGCCTTGACCGCGTCGGCGAGGCCGCCTGTCACCAGAGCCCCGCCGGCCTGTAGCACCTTGGCCTTGCGCACCGCGTCGCGGACGATCGTGCGGGCGTCGTCCTCGCCGCGGTCCCGGCGGCCCAGCATGGCCTGGCGGGCCTCGCGCCCCGCGTCGGTGGAGACCACGCCCCGCACCTGAAGCACATGCTCCGCCGCGCGCCGGGCCGCCAGGGCGCGCGTCAGTTCATTGGTGTCCAGCGGCGGGATCAGCACATGCACCGACGGATCGGTGGGCGGGGCGGCGGCGACGGCGCGCTCGACAGCCTCCAGGGCCTCGTCCCAGCCGCTGTGCAGGCGAAACGGGACGCCGTCGGCGGGCTCCTTGTCTTCGGGCGCCAGGCGAACGATCCGGCGAGATTCCTTGGCCAGGCCCTGGGCGATGTTGGAGACCCCGGCCAGGGCGTCGTCCAGGGCGCGGACCAGCACGTCGCGCCGATCGCGCGTCGTCGCCGCGATGTCGGCCATCTCGCGTCGTTCCGCGTCGCGGAACGCCTTTTCCCAGTCGGCGCTCTCCTTGGTCTGGATGCGCCAGGCGCCGGCCACCTCCAGGATCGCCCCGTCCTCGGCCAGGGCCTCCAGCGCGGTCTTGACCCTCGGCCTGAGCTCCGGTTCGCCGGCGAGGTTCACCACCATCAGATCGGCGATGGCGTCGGCCTGGGCGCGCACGCCGTGAACATCGGCTTCACCGGAAATCTGGCTGAGCATATAGACGAGGCTCAGCACGCGGGCCTTGAGCCGATCGTCCTCGCCGCCGGCTTGCAGGGTGTCGATCCGCGCCTTGGTCTCGGCCTGCAACAGGCCGACGTTCGACGCCTCGCTGGCCACCTGCCCGTAGAGGAAATCGGCCGGCACGGCGTAGCCCAGGGGTTTGTCGGCATAGGCGCGCGCCGCATCCAGGGTGGAGCTGAGCTGGTTGCGCAGGGTGCTGCCCAGACGGGTGGGGTCCAGGGCGCGCATGATTTCCACCCACAGCCGGCGCCGGGACGGCAGCAGCGGCCAGTCCAGGGCGGCGTCGGCGTTGTCGGCCGTGGCGTGGGCGATCTTCGCGCCGCTGAGCTGGCGGCTGATCTCGCCGGCGTTGGCCTCCAGCATGGCCTGGATCGGCGCGGCGGCGGCCCGCTTCTTCAGGAGGATGGTCTTGCGGATCACCGAATTGATGTCGGCGGAACTGAGAGAGACCTGGACCTTGAAGCGCCCCATCAGCTTTTGCAGATTGGGCTGGTCGCTGAGCGCCTGCTGGCCGGTGGCGACCAGCAGCAGCTTGCCCTCGAATCGCGAACTGAGCTGTTCGGCGATGCCCTGCACGGTCAGGGTCAAGGCGGGGTCCTGGCGGATGAACTGTTGCACTTCGTCCAGGACGATCAGCGTCAGGGGCATGTCCTTGCGGCCGACCAGCAGGGCGCGCTTGGCCAGCCTCTCCAGCATGTCCACCGTCACCGGCGGGGGCTCGGGAAACTCGGCGCGGAGGAAATCGCGCAGCATCCTGGCGTCGTTGGCGAGATCGGGACGCAAGTCGTGCAAGGCCGGCGCGAAGCGCGACGACAGGATGAAATTGTCGATGTCGGTATCGAAGGTGGCGCCGAGTCTGGCCTTCATCGGCTCCAGCAGGCCTTCGTCGTGCAGCCAGAGCGCCACCTGCGCCGACCGCACCTGGCTGGGCAGGCCCACGGCGCGCAGGATGATCTGCAGCGTCGCCTCGGTGGGATCGCTGGGGCCGTTGCCCAGGGTGTCGCCGCCGACCACGACACCGCCGGCCCGGCGAGCGGCAATGCGCAGCTCCTTCAGGGCCGCCTTCACCGAGGCGGGGAGATTGGGAATTATCCCTTCAGCCACGGCCCCGTCGGGAAAAACCTGATTGGTCCAAAGGGCGCCCAGCACCTTGGCCATGTGCGATTTGCCCGAGCCGTAGAAGCCGGAGATCCACACCGCCGGCGCATCGCCGCCGCCCGACCCGGCGCCGGCCCCGAGGAAGGCCTCCAGGATGCGGGTCAGACCCTCCTCGTAGGCGCCGTCGCAGACGAAGGTCTGAAGCTCGCCGCGCAACACCGTCAGATCCGCCGCGTCCGTCGGCAGGCGCACCTTGGCCACGCCCTGGTTGGCGATGTGGAACTTGGCCGGATCGGTGGCGAAGGTGTCTTTGTTCAGCAAAGGCTCACACTCACGGCAGGGGATCGGGAGGGATGGGCACGGCGTGATAGTTCCAGCCGTCGCGGGCATCGAGCATCCGGTAGATGCCGCTGGCGTGACGGCCCGGGAACAGCACCAGCAGCCGCCCCGGTATGGCGTGGGAGACGCGGTCGAGGATCGGCGACAGCTTGGCCAGGCCGAACAGGGAGCCGCAGCCCTGGAGGACGAGAATGTCGTTCGGCCCGGATTTCAGGAGCTCGGCCTCGACCGCGTCGCAGGCGGCGGTCTCGAATTGCGGCAACAGGCCCTTGACCTCCTGGGGCATCTCGATCAGCGGCTCGAACATCTCGTGGCCGGCGATCCATTGGCCGAACAGCGGCGACAGGTCGAGGGTCCGCCAGCCGTGGCCAGCCTGCCGGGTGATGGTTTCGAGTTCTCCGATCCGGCCGGTCAGCTTCAGGTGCATCGCGGGCGGGTGCCAGAGAATCCATATCCGCGCCGAGGGCGGCGCGTCGGGTCGCCAGGGGATGTTGACCTGGCGCCGGTAGGCCGAGACGATCTCGTCGAAGCTATACATGGGCGGGCGCGGCCCCCGGTTCGATCCGCGCCAGCAGGGGATCGAGGACCACCTCGATGACGTCGCCGGCCGCCCGCACCCGCAGCAGACCCAGGGACTCGGCCCGGCGCAGCAGCGACAGCCGCTCATGGGGCGAGACGTCGAGCGCGTCCATCCAGGGAGAGGCGATCAGGGCCGGGCCGCCGAAGCCCGCGAGCGAGGCCAGCAACGCGGCATAGGCCGCCGCGACCGGCGTCGCGCGCGGGTGGGCGCGGACCTTCTTCACCCGGCCCGATAGCAGGCCGCTCTGGGTCCAGGACGAGGCGCAATTCTGGGCGAGGCTCTTCAACATTGCCGGGCTGAACCTGGCGGGATGTTGCTGCCCAAGGGTCTCGGTGATCTCGTGAACGCCCAGCGATGTCCCGACCGCCGCGCCCCACACAGCCGTCGCGCTGTCGCGCAACAGGGGGTCGCGCGCCAGCGCGCATGATAGCGCGAGCAGCGGCCGGCTTTCCGCGTCGAGGACCCAGAGGTACGCCAGGGCGTCTGTGACGGCGGCGTGCGCGCCGAGGCCGTAAAGGTTGCGGAGGTGGCGCAGCGAGCCGGCCCGCGCCGCCGCTGTCGACTTGCCGAGGATGTTCTCGTCGAGGACGAGGGCTCGCAGCGTCACCAAGTCGGGGACCTGCGCCGCCAACAGGGTTGTCAGCTCCCGCAGCATCATCGTCTTCGACTGGTGCGCGCCGCCGCCGCTGACACGGAAGCCGGCCCGCTTCAGCGTCGCCCCATCGACGCCTTCCCTGAACCATTCAGCCTGACTCACCACGTCTCCATCGCGCGTTCGCCGGCGCGCACCGACCCGTCCGGGCCGTGCGGCCAGGCGCGGGCGAACAATGGACGGCAACGGCGCGAGTCGCCAGGGGACGGACGTCCTGATCGTTGTCGCCGCGCGCTGCAAACCCGTCTCCCCGCAAGATCGCCTGTCGTTCGGACGCTAGATGGCGGCTGCGTCAGTTCCGGACGTGGCCGCGCGCCAAGGCCATTACAGCTTTGCCTTGAGCGGGATTTGGTAGGCCTATGCGGGCCCGGCGTCCGTGTGAAAACGCACATTGGGCCGGCACAAGGGGATCGTGGGCGAGTCGGAGGACTGGCTGGCGGGGATTGCGGATGGGGACGTGATGGTGCGCGCCTTGTCGGCGCCCATGGCGGCGTTCAGAGAGGCAAACCCCGGCGGATGCGGCGTTCTATCAGGGCGGCCGGCAGGGTGGCGTTGGCGCGTTCGCGAATGAGCGTCGTCACCTTGCCCATGTCGTCGCCCGTGCCCGTTCCGGAACTCAGCCTGTGCATGAGGGTGGAGATTTCGGCGTCCAGCCTTGCGACCTCGGAAAGCGGCGGCAGATCCACAGTCTGGTCCCATTTAAAGCTATGACACTGAGTGCTATATAAATTCGGCTAAAGCCGGTGGGGTCGGACGCCAAGGCCTCGGCGACTGGCGTCATGATGGAGGTGATGTGCGATGGGTAAACAGTATCGTAGCCCGGTGATGGCCTCGATCCACGAAACCGCCGAGGGGCTCCATGCCGCCGGCGTCATGGACAAGCAGACGATGCGCAAGTTCGACGAGGCTTGCCTGACGCCCGTGCGTCCGCTCACGCCGGAGGAAATTCGCAGCCTGCGGGAACGAGAGGGCGCCAGCCAGGCCGTGTTCGCCCGCTATCTCAATGTCACCGCCGGACTTGTCAGCCAATGGGAGCGGGGCGAGAAGCATCCGCAGGGCGCTTCGCTCAAGCTGCTGTCCCTCGTCGCCAAGAGCGGGCTCGGCACGGTGGCGTAGGCCAGCCGGTTACGCCTCGTCCGGCCAGGCGCGCCAGCATCTCGGCGATGGAGGGGCGCTCATCGGCGTCGTCGATGACCATCAGCTTGGCAGGCCGTTCTCGTCGTAGCCCAGGATTTCGTCGTCGGTGCGATCATCCAGGACGGGCAGGGCGGCGAAGCTCTTGACGACCGCGTCGATCGCGGCCTGGTCCCAAGGCCGTTCGCCCGGCTCGTGCCGCCAGGCGAGGCTGTCAGTTTCCGGATCCTTCGAACTGGGCGCCACGGCGCAGGTCCTTATCTCGTGATCGTCTTTCTAGATAAAACGGAACGGTCCACGCTCAAAGCGATCGACGCGGCCGAACTGGCCGATCGTCGCCACCAGCAGGGTCGCGATCGTCAAGGCTCGCATGGTCGTTCCTCCCGACGCCGCAACTTGCTTTAAGAGCGCCATGACCCGACCCCTCACCCTGAAGCCCCGCCCGATCAAGGGCTCGCCCGGCTGGTTCGTGCAGATCCTGTTTCCCGACGGGCGCGAGCGCCGCATCAGCACCTTCGCCACCGAGGCCGACGCCCATAAGTGGATCCTGAACGAGTCCGACGACTGGCTGGCGGGGATGGGGGAGGGGAAGTGAGCTGAAGGGGGTTGGGGCGGGTTGCATTTCATCAGGCCGGGAGGGACAGTTCGTCCATGACCGACCGACCGATCAGGATCCCCGGGCCCGATCACCCGATCACGATCACCGCCAATCCGCGCCGCGTGGTGGTCGCGCTCGGGGGGCAGGTCCTCGCCGACAGCCGCGCGACCCTGTCGCTGAAGGAAGCGTCCTATCCCGCCGTGCTCTATGTCCCGCGGGCCGACGTCGACATGGACCGGCTGACCCGCAGCGCGCACGCGACCTACTGCCCCTACAAGGGCGATTGCGCCTATTACAACCTGCCCGAAGGGGCCGCGCGCGGCGTCAATGCGGTGTGGACCTATGAGACGCCGTTTCCGGCCGTCGAGGCCATCAAGGGTTGCCTCGCCTTCTACGCCGACAGGGTCGAGATCACCGAGTCCGAGTAGACGGCGGGTCCGAGGCCAACCCCGTAGGTCAGGGCGGCCTGTTTTTTAAGAAAGACGCGATTATCCGCGGCGCGGGTTGAGGCACCCCCGCCTTGGCGGCGTCTTTGCCAGCACAGACTGGACTTGCCGCGCGCGTACATCGCGAACGGCCAGGCTCAACTGCGTTTGATTCTCAAGAGCGTTTGTCGGTCTTGAAGGGTTGCTGACTCGAAATCAAAGGACCGTGCGTTGAACAAGACCATTACGATATCCGCCATCACCGTCGCCTTGTCGTTGACCTGGGCAACCGGTCGCGCCGACACCACCGTCTATGCGCAGCTTCCGACGGGCGGTGTCATCGACACCTCCGCGGTGCAAAATGTCGCCGGCGATCCGGGTTTCACCGGGGCGAATGATTCAGATTCGGAAGCCTGGACCTATTTCACGGCGACCTCGACCGGCGCCGTGAACAAGATCACCTGGTACGGCTCCAACGCCGACGGCGCTTTCGCGGTCGATCTGTTCGGCGTGACCTGCTTCTCCTGCGCGCTCAGCCTCGTGAGCACCGACGGCAGTTTCGTCAACAACCTGCTGACAACAGGCCCGTTCACGGGTCCGAGCGTGACGAAGAACGCGCTGGCCGGCGGCCTGTTCTCCTATTCGATTACCCTGCCCACCGCCGTGACGCTTCAAGCCGGCAGCTCCTATGGCTTTTCGGTCGTGAACAACTATACTTCGGCTCCCTTCCTTTGGGCCGGATCGGCCAGCGGTTCGGGCACGCACATCAACTACGTCTGGGGTCGGCACATCGTCGAGCCGGCGCCGGGCAATCTCGCCTTCGCCCTGACCTCCACAGGGGGGGACGTGCCCGAGCCTGCGGCCTGGTCGCTGTTGATCCTGGGCTTCGCCGCCGTCGGCGGCGCCCTGCGCGGCAGGCGGTCGCGTCCCAGGCCGCAAGCCGCCTGATCAGGCCCCCAGCATCGCCTTTTCCTGGGCGACGATCGGCGCGAAGGACGGGCGTCCGAGGATGCTTGCGAGGTAGGCGGCCAGCCTGGGGTGGTCGGCGGCGGCGACCTCGATCCCGCAATGGGACAGGTTGACGAACGGGCTGGCCACGGCGATGTCGGCCAGGGTCAGACGGTCGTCGACCAGGAAGCCGCTGGCCGGAATGACTCGCTCCAGATAGTCGCACAGCGGGCCGGTCTCGGCCTCGCCCTGCGCCGCCAGGGCCTCGTCGCCCGGCTTGCGCAGGAACCGGGGCGAGACGATGCGGTTGAAGAAGATCTTGCCGATGGCGCTGACCAGGATGGTGTCGCCGAATTCCTCGTACCAGATGACGCGGGCGCGGCTGGCCGGCTCGGCCGGGATCAGGACCGGCTCCGGAAACTTAGCCTCAAGATAGGTGATGATGGCGGTGGAATCGGAGATGGCGAAGTCGCCGTGGCGGAAGCCGGGGATCTTGCCGAACGGGCTGGCCTCGCGGAACGCCGGATCCTGGGACCCCAGGCCGATCGGCTCAAGCGTCACCTTCAGGTCCTTCTCGGCGACATAGGCCAGGGTCTTGCGCACGAAGGGGGAGAGGGGGTTGCCGTAGACGATCATGGGTGTGGTCCTCCGTCGCGGACTGCCGCCGCCGGCGACGCTTTTAGCGGGGGCCGACTGGAAAGCCCAGTCTCAGACTTTTGAACCGGCCGCGGCGGCGATAGGCTCGCGCTCATGACCGATCCCGAACGCCACTACCGCCACATGCTGTTCGACAACGCCCGATGGCGCGACTTCACGCCCCGCGACGGCGATATCCTCGTGGCCACCGGCTACAAGTCGGGCACGACCTGGACCCAGATGATCTGCGCCCTGCTGGTCCATCAGACGACGCAGCTGCCCGCCCCGCTTTCGGTGTTGTCGCCCTGGCTGGAGATGCGCACGCGGCCGGTCGATCTGGTCCTGGCTTCGCTGGAGCAACAGACG
>CAIQDO010000595.1 GCA_903870555.1 uncultured Caulobacteraceae bacterium | reverse complement strand
TGGCGAACACGCTGGCCAGTTCCGGTTTCATGAACAGCTGGCCGCTGCCGCCCTCGACCTTGGCGGTCCTGGCGAGGATGGCCTCGACGGCCTGATCCGCCACGTCGGGACGCCCGCCGGCCGCCTCGATCAGGGCCCGCGCCAGCCCGTCCTTTTCCTCAAGGAGCACCTTCAGAAGATGCTCCGGGCCGAGCTGCTGATGGCGGCGGGCCAGGGCCAGCGACTGGGCGGACTGGACCGCCTGTTTGGCGCGATCGGAATAGAGATCAATGTTCATTGGACCCTCGAATGACACCCCTGAAGCCCATGTAGTGTTGCGGGAATGTCACACAAGGGGGTCGGAGAAATGACTTCAGACCCTGTTCAGATTCCAAGCCTTAGCGGTGGGGAACCAAGGCGCCCGCGGAACCTTAATCCCTCGCGCCGAGAGCATTCCGGACGAACGGGCGGAGGGTGATGGCGATGACATCGAAGCGGCCGAGAGGGATTCTAGGCGTTGGTTGGGCCTGCTTCGACAGCGCCTTTCAAGGACGGGCGGAACACAGACCGCCTGCCATGGACTATCCCGACAGCGTTGTGAGGCGCGTGACCTTCGCCGCCGGCGGCGGCCTCGGCTGGCGCCTGTCCGCCCTCACCACGCCCCGCACCTCGCCGGCGCCCTGGAAAGTCGTGGTAGTCACCGGCGCGCCGTCCTGGGCCGAATACTGGGCGCCCGTGCTGGCGGCCGCCCCCGAGACCTGGGAGATGACGGTGGTGGACCGACCCGGATTCGGCATGAGCGAGCCGTCGGTTTGCGTGCCGGACCTCGGCCTTCAGGCCAAGGCGCTCGCGCCCCTGACGGCGACGACGACGGGCCAGAGGCTGTTGCTGGTGGGCCAGTCCTATGGCGCAGGCATCGCCGCCCTGATGGCCGCGGAGCGCGGCGCGCAGCCGGATGGGCTCGTGCTGCTGTCGAGCTATCTCGCGACCCCGGGACCGACCGCGCGCTGGCTGCTGCAGGCGGCGAACCCTCTGTTGGACGTGATGCCGAGGGATCTTCGCAACGCCGTGACGGAGATCCGCGGACAGCCCGGTCAGATCCCCTTGCTGCGCGAGGCGTTCGGACGGATCCGGTCGCCCCTGCACGTCCTTCATGGAGACCGGGATGACTTCGCGCCATTCGACTCGGCCAGGGACTTCTTCGCGGACCTGCCGACCCGGCGGCGGCCGCGCTTCGAGCGACTGGCGGGCGCGGGGCACTTCCTCAACGACGGACCCGCCCACACGGTGATCGAGGCGCTTCACCGCTGCCTGCCCGCCGACCGGACCGCCGCGGCCCGCCCGGGTGTGGCGTGGCGTCCGGCGCTGGCGGCGCTCGGACGGCTGGCGCCGGCGTTATGGGGCGGCCAGACCGCAGCCCTGCCTGGCTAGTTGTCTTCGACCGCGGGGACCGCGGGCGCGTCCTCGGTCGCCGTGAAGGTCGCCGGGGCGCGACGGCGGCGCGGACGTCGGACCTCTTCGGCGCCTTCCGCCCGGGGCTCCGAGGGACGCACCTGCAGGAAGGCGGGCGCATGGCTGCTGTCGCCATCCTCGGCGCGCAGCATCGGCGCCTCGTTCACCACCGCCGCCGGCTGCGGCGCCGTCAAGGGCGTGGCTTCCGGCTCGATGACGCCAAGCGGATCGCGATCGACGCGTTCGGCGCGCGCCGGGCGGTCGTCCCGGTTGAACCGCGGACGGTCCTCGCGAGCGACACGCGGCGGGCGATCTTCCCGCGCGCGATCCGATTGAACGCGATCCGCCTGGACGGGCCGTTCCGCCGAAGCGCGATCGGCCTGAGGCCGCTCGGATTGCGGGCGATCGGATTGTTGGCGGTCGGATTGGAAGCGATCGGACCGATCGTTCTGATAGCGGTCGGACCTGGGCTGTTCCGAACCCGAGCGGGAGTCGACCGGGCGATAGTCGTCGCGGCGGGTGTCGAACCGGGGCTGGCGATCGCCGACGGCCTCAACCGATTCGGCCGCTTCGGAGTCGTTGTCGCCTTCGCCGCCATCGCCTTGGCCGCCTTCGTCCTCGAAATCGATATCGTAACCCGACACGAACTGGTCGCGGCCGATGATCTCCGAAAGCGGACGTTGAGGCTGCATCGCCCGCATCACCCGGAAGTAATGTTCGGCGTGTTGTTGATAGTTCTCGGCCAGAACGCGGTCGCCCGCCGTATGGGCGTCGCGGGCAAGCTGCTGATATTTCTCGTAAACATGCTGCGCCGCGCCGCGGACCTTGACGCCTTCGGGGCCGTTGGAGTCGAAGGCGCGATTGGCGTTGTGCTGGGGCTTCCCGCCGCCGCCGCCGCCACCACCACCACCGCCGCCACCGCCATTGCGGTTGCGACTGCGCTGCCGCTTCATCCCCTTGAAATCTCTCATGCTTTCAACCTGCTTGTGGTGCGTTGGGCGCCCGTCTTCGGCTGGCGCCGCATTCGCCTGTATGGCGCCGGGATCCGTCGCCCGTGTCCTAAAGACCTCTGGTTCGTGTCCGCCTTGAAACCCTGAGGGTCCGCTTTCGCGAACCTTCCGGCTCATGCTCCTGACAGGATCGAGCGCGAGCCCCTGTCAGGGCTTCGCTCACGTCCCATGTTCCGGCGATTTCAATGGAGACCTTGGCGACTTAGCCTTCAACCCTCGGTTTGTCCAAAGGTTTTCTTCATCCCTGTGACAACGCGGTCGCGATCGCCGAGATCCCGAACCACCCTTAGGTTCTCGATGTCCCCGTTGGAGAACAGAGCCGCGACCGCGGGACCCTGATCGAAACCGATCTCGACGGCGAACACGCCGCCTGGGCGCAACACCCTGGGGATTTCCCGCGACAATCGGCGGTAGGCGTTCAGCCCGTCGGGTCCGCCATCCAAAGCCAGATGGGGCTCGTGATCGCGCACCTCGGGCGCCAGACCGGCGATGGCCGCGGTGGCGATATAGGGCGGATTGGAAACGACAAGGTCGAAGGCCCCGTCCTTAAGGTCCGTGGTCCAATCTCCCGGCAATAGCGTCGCCCGCGTGGCAAGGCCGAGGTCGAGAGCGTTCTCCCGCGCCACCGCCAGGGCCGCTTCCGAAACGTCCACCCCAAGGCCGACAGCTCCCGGGCGTTCCGCGAGGATCGCCAGCAGGATGGCCCCTGAACCGACCCCGAGGTCCAGGACGCTGAATTCGGACATTGGTGAAAACGCGGCCAGGACGACGTCGAGTATAGACTCGGTCTCAGGGCGAGGCGTCAACACATCGGCCGTGACCTTGACCATGATCTTCCAGAAGCCCTTGACGCCGAGGATCTGGCTGACCGGTTCTCTGGCTTCCCGCCGGCTGACGAGACGTTCGAAGGCCTGCATCTGGTCGGCGGTGAACGGGCGATGCGGATCGGTGATGATGTCGACCCGAGTGGCGCCCGAGGCGGCCTCCACCAGCATACGTGCGTCAATCACCGGACTGCCGACGCCGGCCGCCGTCAGCCGGCGTTTGGCCTCCGTCCATGCGGAAACGAGCGTCAGCATGATCGGGAGCGCGACACGATCGGCGCCGATCGCCCCGTCAGGGCCCGCCTACTCCGCCGCCTCGACCGCCTTGGCCTGCAGATGCTGCTCCTGCTCGATCTGCTTGGCGCGGGCCTCGACCAGGGCGACGATGTGATCGACCATGCCCTCGTTGTCCTGCTTGTGGTCGGGCTTGCCTGCGACATAGATCATGCCCGCGCCCTTGCCGCCGCCGGTGAAGCCG
>CAIQDO010000594.1 GCA_903870555.1 uncultured Caulobacteraceae bacterium | reverse complement strand
CGCCCAGGCCGTCGCGCTCGCCCAGGCGGTCAACTATGACTCCGCCGGCACCGTGGAATTCGTCGCGGGACAGGACAAGTCGTTCTATTTCCTGGAGATGAACACGCGGCTCCAGGTGGAGCACCCCGTCACCGAACTGATCACGGGCGTAGACCTTGTCGAGCAGATGCTCCGGTCCGCCTACGGCGAGCGGCTGTCGTTCGGGCAGGACGACCTGACCATCAATGGCTGGGCGATCGAGAGCCGGATCTACGCCGAGGACCCCTACCGGAAATTCCTGCCGTCGATTGGCCGCCTGTCCCGTTACGGCAAACCCGTCGAAGGCGACCGCGGCGGCTATACCGTACGCAACGAGACCGGGGTGCGCGAAGGCGACGAGATCTCGACCTTTTACGATCCGATGATCGCCAAGCTCTGCGCTTGGGCCCCGGATCGGCCCGCCGCAATCCTCGGGATGGCGCGCGCGCTGGAGGATTTGCACATCGAAGGTCCGGGGCATAACACCGCCTTTCTGTCGGCGGTGATGGATCAGGATCGTTTCGCCTCAGGCGAACTGTCGACCAACTACATCAAGGATGAGTTTCCCGACGGCTTCGCTGGACTGGAACCCAAGCCGTGGCAGGCCGACGTCATCCTCGCCGTCGCCGTGGCCATGCACCGCACCATCGCGGCGCGGGCCCGCGGCATCGGCGGTGACCTGGCTTCGAAGACCCTGCGACATGAGTGGGTTGTGGTCGCGGGTGGGGTTCGACGTAACGTCGAGGTCGACGAGTCCGGCGGCGTATTGACCCTTGCCCTGCCGACCGATGGCCGCGTCCTGACGCTGGATCATGTGACATGGCGGCCTGGCTCGCCGCTATTCTCCGGTCGCCTCGACGGACGGGAATTCACAGCGACCGTGGCGCCGGCTCCTGAAGGGTTCACCATTCGCTTCCGTGCGGTTCGTCAGAAGGTGTTGGTGCTGACACCGAAGTCCGCCGACCTGCACCAGCGCTTGCCGGTCAAGCTTCCTGCGGATACCTCCCGCATGGTTGTCTCGCCCATGCCGGGCCTTGTGGTCTCGATGGATGTCATCGAGGGTGAAGAGGTGAAGGAGGGGCAGGTCCTCTGCGTCATAGAGGCGATGAAGATGCAGAACATCATTCGCGCCGAGCGCGACGGAAAGATCATTTCGCTGACAGCTAAGGCCGGCGACAGCGTCGCCGCGGACGACGTGCTGGCGCAATTCGCCTAGGCTCCATTTGGCAATCGGTCTGGAGGACGAATCATGGATGGCGGCGTGGACGACTGGCGGCGCCTGTTCATGACCGCCGGCGGACGGTCAGCGCGCAGCCAGACCTGGATCGCGATCGGCGTGCTGTTCGCGACCTCGCTGATCTATGAGGCGATCGCGGGACCGACTCTGAAGTTGCTGACGTTTTGGATTGTCTACCCGGCGCTGTTGGCTTCGGCGACCTGCGTCATCTCCAAGCGCCTTCATGACCGCGGGCGGTCAGGCTGGTGGGCGGCCCTGGTGCTTTTTGCCCTCAGCCTGACATGGCCAACGCCTCGGGGCGGCTGGGCGGTCGCGGCTTTCCCGGTCATGGTCTGGGCTCTGGTTGAGCTCGGCGTTCTCTCCGGCGAGCAGGGGGCCAACCGGTTCGGGGCGAACCCGCTACCCGCGACGCCCACCTGGAACAGGGAATCCGGCGCTGGCAGCGGAGCCTAGGCTGGCCTGGCGCTTTTCATCCACACCGGCCCGCCATAAAGGTGGGCCATCCATACCCGCGCCGCCTGCGGTGATTGCGTCGCGCCCCTGTTTGCCGCGTTGGAGTCCGTAATGAAAATCGAATTCGTCGGCCATGGCCTTGAGGCCGACAGCAAGGCCGCCTTGGCCGTGCTGGTCGGGGAGAAACAGCCCCTTGTCGGCGCCGCAGCAACGCTCGACGAGCGAACTGGCGGCGCCCTTCGTCGCGCCATCGATGGCGGTCGGTTCAACGGTGAGAAGGGCCAGACGCTCGACCTGATCGCGCCGCATAATGTGGCGGCGGCCCGTGTGCTGCTGGTCGGAGTGGGCGCCGCTTGGCCGCTCGCCTCGGATGCCTTGGAGTCCGCCGCGGCCCAGGCCTACAACGGCGTGAAGGCCACCGGTGTCGAGACCCTTGTCGTGAGCCTTGGCGGTGTCGGCGCCGATGGCGCGGCCTCGGCCGCCTTCGGGATCCGCCTGGCCGCTTATCGTTTCGACAGGTACCGGACGACCGAGAAGTCTGACAAGAAGCCGTCTGTCCGCAAGGTCATCATCGAAGCGGACGATCCCAAGGCGGCCGCCAAGGCCTTCAAACGTTTGTCGGGGCTGGCGGACGCCGTCACCCTCGCTCGGGACCTTGTCTCTGAGCCCGCGAATATCCTCTATCCCGAGGAGTTCGCCCGGCGGGTGAAGGCGCTCACCAGCATCGGCCTCGGGGTCGAGATTCTGGGTGAGAAGGAAATGAAGAAGCTCGGCATGGGCGCGCTTCTCGGCGTCGGCCAGGGCAGTGTGCGTGAGAGCCAGTTGGCGGTGATCCAGTGGAAGGGCGCGAAGGATCCGGACGCCCAGCCGATCGCTTTCGTAGGCAAGGGCGTCTGTTTCGACACCGGCGGCATCAGCCTCAAACCGCCGGAAGGCATGGAGGAGATGATCACCGACATGGGGGGCGCCGCCGCCGTGACTGGCGCGATGTACGCCCTGGCGGCGCGGAAAGCGAAGGTCAACGCCGTCGGCATCCTGGGCCTCGTCGAGAATATGCCCGACGCCAACGCCCAGAGACCCGGCGACGTGGTCACGACCATGTCTGGCCAGACCGTCGAGGTGATCAACACCGACGCCGAGGGCCGGCTCGTCCTGGCCGATGCGCTCTGGTATTGTCAGAACCGGTTCAAGCCTAAACTCATGGTCGACTTGGCGACCCTCACCGGAGCGATCATTGTCGCACTGGGTAAGGACGTCGGCGGCCTTTTCAGCAACAACGACGAATTGTCCGAGCGCCTTCTCGCCGCGTCGAAATCGACCGGAGACGCCTTGTGGCGCCTGCCGATGCCGCCGCAGTATGACAAGCATATCGATAGCGCGGTGGCCGACATGAAGAACGTCGGCCCGCGTTATGGCGGCTCGATCACCGCCGCCCTCTTCATTCAACGGTTCGTCAACAGCCTGCCCTGGGCACACCTGGACATCGCTTCGACCGCCTGGAAGCCGAATTCCACTGTGGCCACGATCCCGAGCGGCGCCACGGGCTTTGGCGTGCGACTGCTCGATCGCCTTGTGGCCGATAACTACGAGGACTGAGGTCCCGTTTGATGTCCGTCGAGGCCCCCTGCGAAGTGTGGTTCTATCATCTTGAGCGAACCTCGCTTGAGCAGGTGCTTCCGGAACTGCTTGAGCGCGCCCTCATGCGAGGGTGGCGCGCGAGCGTGCGGTCGTACGACCCCGATCGCATCCAGACGATAGACGCCTGGTTATGGACCTATCGCGACGAGAGTTTCCTGCCCCATGGTCGGGCGGACGAGCCCCTGGCCGATCGTCAACCGATCCTGATTGGATCGGGCGCCGAGAACCTGAACCGGGCCCAGGCCCTGTTCGTGCTCGATGGCGATCCGGGCGATCTGTCTGACTACAGGCGCTGCATCGTGATCTTCGACGGTCGCGAGGACAGCGCGCTGCAATCGGCGCGAGGCCTTTGGAAACGCTACAAGGCGGCCGGCCACGGCGTCACCTACTGGAAACAGGGTGAGAGCCGGGGGTGGGAAAAGCAAGGGTGATGACGCCAGCCGGTCAACCGGCCGCGCGGGCGGCCTCGTAGACTTCGGCCGCGGCCATCCATTTGGCCTCGGCTTCGGCCAGGCGCTCCTCCATCCGTGCGCGACGCTTCGTAAGTTCCACCATCTTGATCGGGTCGTTGTAGGTTTTCGGGTCGGCGAGGCTGGCGTCGAGTTCCGCGAACAGCTTGGTGTCCCGGGCGAGGGCTTCCTCGGCTGCTTCCAGTTTCCGCTTCAAAGGCGCGATGGCGCCGCGGGGCGGGGGTGGCGGCGCGGCCGGGGCTGGCGGCGGCGTCTTGGCGGGGTTGCGGTTGGCGGCGCGGGCGCGTTCCAGGACGAACTTGGCGTAATCGTCCATATCGCCGTCGAAAGCCTTCACGGTGCCGTCGGTGACCAGCCACAGCCGGTCCGCGACCATTTCCATCAGCGAGCGGTCGTGGGTGATCAGGATCACGGCGCCGGAGTAGTCGTTGAGGGCTTGGGTCAAGGCTCGGCGGCTATCGATGTCCAGGTGGTTGGTCGGTTCGTCCAGGATAAGCAGGTGCGGCCGTTCCATCGCCACCATGTTCAGCAGCAGCCGCGCGCGCTCGCCGCCCGACAGGTTGGCGACGGTGGTCTCGACCTTCTGGACGGTCATGCCGAACTGGGCCAATCGGGACCGTCGCTGGGCTTCGCTGGCGTCGGGCATGGCCCGACGGATAATCGATAAAGGCGTGTCTTCCGGATCCATCGCCTCGATCTGGTGCTGGTGGAACCAGGCGACCTTCATACGCCGGTCGCGGTGGACTTGCCCCCCCTCGGTTTTCAGGGCGCCGGCGATCATCTTGGCGAAGGTGCTTTTGCCCGAGCCGTTGACGCCGAGCAGGCCGATTCGGTCGTCGATGTCGAGACGTAGGTTGAGGCGGTGCAGGATCGGCGGCCCGCCGTAGCCCACGGCGACGTTTTCCAGGCGGATCAATGGCGGTGCGAGGGGCCGTTCGGGCGAGGGGATCAGGAACGGCGCCACATGCTCCTCGACCGACGGAGCGACATTTTCCAGCTTGGCGATCATCTTCATACGCGATTGGGCCTGCCTCGCCTTGGCGGCCGACGCGCGGAAACGATCGACGAATGCTTGCATATGGGCGCGTTTGGCTTCGATTTTGCCGCGCATCGCCGATTGGAGGCGAATTTTCTCAGCCCTCTGCTGTTCGAAGCTGGAAAAGCCGCCGGTGTAGTAGTCGAGCTTGCCCTCCGTGAGATGCAGGATGGCGTCGACGGAGTGATCCAGCAGTTCCCGGTCGTGGCTGATGATCAGGGCGCTGTGGGGGTACTTCTTGAGGCGCGCCTCGAGCCACAGGGCGCCTTCCATGTCGAGGTAGTTGGTTGGCTCGTCGAGCAGCAGCAGGTCGGGTTCGGCGAACAGGGCCGCGGCCATGGCGACACGCATCCGCCAGCCCCCGGAAAATTCCGACATCGGTCGGTAGAGATCGGCCGTGGAGAAGCCCAGTCCGCTTAGAATCTCCGCGGCGCGCGACGGCGCGCGGTCAGCGTCGATCTCGCTCAGCCGGGCGTAGATGTCGCCCATGCGCTCCGGTTCGGCAGAATCGAGTTCTGCCAGCAGACTGGCTCGCTCTACGTCCGCCGCAAGGACAGTTTCCAGCAGAGGAATCGGAGTTGCGGCGTGCTCCTGGTCGACGGAGGCGATCCGCGCGGCGCGCGGATAATCGATATCGCCGCCCCCCGCCGTCATCTGGCCGAGGATCAGCTTGAACAGCGTCGACTTGCCCGCGCCGTTGCGGCCGACCAGCCCGACCTTGGCGCCCACGGGCAACGTCACCGTTGCATGGTCGAAGAACCGGCGGCCCCAGGCGTCAAGGACCAGATCGTGAATACGCAACATGAGGGGAGATATACCGTGAGACGTTCGGGGTGACGTGCGAGGAAGCGGCGTTCGCCGCCTTGGCGTTCGCCCCAGGCGTGGCTATAAGCCGCCACCCCATCCTTTCCAACCGTCGCAGAGTATCATCCGCATGACCGAACGCACCTTCTCCATAATCAAGCCGGACGCCACCAAGCGCAATCTCACCGGCAAGATCAATGCCGTCATAGAAGAGGCCGGACTGCGCATCGTCGCCCAGCGTCGCATTCGCATGACCCAGGAAGAAGCCGAAGATTTTTATGACGTGCACCGTGAGCGCCCATTCTATGGGGAACTCGTCGAGTTCATGATTTCCGAGCCGGTGGTGGTCCAGGTGTTGGAAGGTGAAAACGCCGTCGCCCGCTATCGTGAAGTGATGGGCGCCACCAACCCGGCTCAGGCCGCCGATGGGACGATCCGCAAACTGTTCGCGCTCTCGGTGGGCGAGAACTCGGTCCACGGTTCCGACAGCGCCGACAACGCCAAGATCGAAATCGCCCAGTTCTTCGACGCGTCCGACATCGTCGGCTGACGACCTGTGTCTCCCTTCCCGGATCGGGAAGGGAGACGGCTTCAGGCCGCGGTCAGTTGGCCGCAGATAAAAGCGTCTTCTCCGGCTTCCAGCAGCTCGGCCAGGACGTCCGCCGTCAATTCCGGCGAGACGATCAGCAGGAACCCGATTCCACAATTGAATGTCCGGCGCAGTTCCTCGTCGGATACGCCGCCGACCGCTTGCAGCCATTCGAACACCGCGGGCAGCGGCCAAGCCGCCCAGTCGAAAAGGGGCTTCAGGCCTTCGGCGATCATCCGGGGCGGATTTTCGATTAGGCCGCCGCCGGTGATATGCGCGCCGCCCTTGACTCGACCACCCTTGGCCAAAGGCAGCACGGAGCGAACATAGATCCGTGTCGGGGTCATCAGGGCCTGCGACAGGCTCTGGCCCGCGGCGAACGGCGCCTCTGCATCCCATTTCAGTCCGGACCGCTCGACGATCCGACGGATCAGGGAAAAGCCGTTGGAATGCGGACCCGATGACCCCAGGCCGATCATCACATCCCCCACACGCTGGCGCTCAAGCCGGGGCAGCACGCCGTCGCGGTTGACGGCGCCGAGGCAGAAACCGGCGAGATCATAGTCGCCGCCCGCGTACATGCCGGGCATTTCGGCGGTCTCCCCCCCCGCCAGAACCGCGCCGGCTTGCCGGCATCCCTCGGCGATGCCGGCGACAACCCGTGTGGCGGCTTCGACGTCCAGCTTGCCGGTCGCGAAGTAGTCAAGGAACACCAGCGGTTCGGCGCCCTGAGCCAACAGGTCGTTGACGCACATCGCCACCAGATCGATCCCGACGGTGTCGTGCAGGCCTGTCTCGATGGCGATCTTGAGTTTGGTGCCGACGCCGTCGGTGGTGGAGACGATGAGGGCGTCATCGTAGCCCGCCGCCTTGAGGTCGAACAGCGCGCCGAAGCCGCCGAGCGATCCGTCGGCGCCCGGACGACGGGTGGCGCGTGCGAGCGGCTTGATCCGTTCGACCAATTCAGCGCCCGCGTCGATATCAACGCCGGCCTGGGCATAGGTGAGGCCGTTGGGTCGGTCGGTCATGGCGGGTCCGGGAAGTTGCGCAAAAAGCGATGTTTTGGAGCGTGTGCGGAGGGTTGGTCTTGCGGACTCGCCCACTCGCGGGGCTATAGCTAGCCGATGACGCCCATAACCACCACCGCTGAGCTGAAAGCCTTTTGTGAACGCCTGCATGGCGCGCCCTTTGTGGCCGTTGACACGGAGTTCATGCGCGAGACCACCTACTGGCCCAAGCTGTGCCTGATTCAGGCCGCGACCCCGGACGCGGAAGCGGTGATTGATCCGCTTTCGCCGGACATCGACCTGTCGTGCTTTCTCGCCGTGATGGCCGACAAGAGCATCGAAAAGGTGTTTCACGCCGCGCGCCAGGACGTCGAGATCTTCAGCAACCTGGGCGCCATCCCCATGCCGTTGTTCGATACCCAGATCGCCGGCATGGCGGCGGGATTTGGCGAGCAGATCGCCTACGACGCCCTGGTCCGTCAGATGCTGAAAATCGACCTCGACAAGTCCAGCCGCTTCACGGACTGGGCCCGCCGGCCGTTGAGCGAGGCCCAGCTGAGCTACGCGATCGCCGATGTCACCCATCTCGCGCGCCTGTTCCCGTTGCTACGTGGGCGGCTTGAGGAAACCGGGCGGCTTCCTTGGGTCACCGAGGAGATGCGGGCGATGACCGACCCGGCGCTTTACGATGTCGATCCCGAAAATGCCTGGAAGCGCCTGAGGCCTCGTCGGCACACCGCGAAGTACCTGGCGATCTTCCGGGCTGTCGCCGCCTGGCGGGAGCGCACCGCCCAGACCCGCGATCAGCCGCGCGGTCGGATTCTCAAGGACGAGGCGGTCGATGAATTGGCGACGCAGGCGCCCACGGAGGCTGACGACCTCAATCGCCTGCGGTCGGTGCCCAAGGGATTCGCCGGCTCGAAGTTCGGCCCCGAACTGGTAGAGGCCATTCGGGACGCGATCAAGAACGCCGACAGCTACGCGCCTGTGGTCGCCCGCGGCGGCCCGCCGCCATCGCCCGCGGCCGGCGCCGTGGTGGAACTGTTGAAGGTGTTGTTGAAGGCGCGGGCGGAAGACGCGGACGTAGCCTCCAAGCTGATTGCCACCGTCGCCGACCTTGAAAAGATCGCCAACGACGACAATGCCGAAACGCCAGCCCTGCAGGGCTGGCGTCTGGACGCCTTTGGACGCGACGCGCTTCGGCTGAAGCGGGGCGAGCTGGCGCTGGTGCTCGACGGTACGCGGGTGCGGGTGGTCGAGGTTCGCCGGGCCGCCAGGCCCGGCTGATCGCGTTCACCCGCCCATGGCGCGCCGGATGTCCTGTTCCAGCGCCCACAGCCTGTCCTGGCCCCAGTGCGCCGGGCCACCGTTGACCCGATAGGTCGGGGCGCCCCACAGGCCGGCGTCGAACAAGGCCTGCCGATTGTCCTCTGCCGCCTCCCGCCAGCTTTCGTCGGCCAGGGCGGCCCGGGTCTGATCGTCCGTGAGCCCCGCGGCGCGCGCGACGCCGAACAGGCCGGTGTCGGAGGCCAGATCGATTCCGTCGGCGAAGGCGGCCTTCATCCCGAGTTCAGAGAAATCTTCGCCGCGGCCAAGGCCGACCGCGTGGTGCAGCACCGCCAGGCAGCGCTCCGCGCCGGGGCCGACAGGATCGACGATCGTTCCATACGGCAGGCCGACGCGGTCCGCCTCCCGCTTGGTGTCAAGGGTGATGTACATCGTCTTTACCGGCGGCACAGGCAGACCGCGCATGACCATGGGCAGGATGTAACGCAAGCGCAGTCTGGCGCCGTAGTGTCGCGCGAGGCGGCGCACGCGCGGGAAGGCGATCCAGCTGTAGGGACTTCTGAACGAGAACCAGATTTCGATTTCCACCGGCGACCCCGGCGGCGGTGGCGCCAGGGACATGTCGCGGTAGGCCGCCAGGGCAGGGGCGTTTGGCGTGCTGTCCAGACCCATGTCGCGCAAGCGCTCTTCCAGGTGATTCAACCTGTCGACGCCCCAGTACCACTCGCCTTCAAAGTAGAGCATCGCGCCGAGGTAATGCCCGAGTCGACGTCGTTCCGCCTTCCCCTCCTTCAGCGCCCCATCGACCGTCGCGGTTCCAATTGGCGGCCCGCTCTTCGCGGTCCGACCGCTCCAGAGAGAGTCGCCGATCGCCTTGGCGAGGACTGCGAAATCGGAACCGATCATTGCCGCCGCCAGCGCGGATTGCGCGGCTTCCAAAGCGGCTGGCGACGGCCTGACCGCGTCAATCGGAAATTCGAGGCCATATTCCTTGGCCACCCTCGGCGCATCGCGCAGACCGTAGGTATTCAGCCGCTCCCGCTCGGGCGCCGCCGAATCGTCGGGCGACGAGACCAGCCACGGCCGGATGGCGACGCCATACCGCGCCTTCAGCGGGGTTAAGAGTTGAACCACGAGATGGCTGTAGGGATCGTCGGCCTGGTGAAAATAGTGAACGGTCGGCGTCTTCCGCAGGAGGCCGCGTTGCAGGGCCCGGAGTCGCCGCATCAGGTCGCGACGCGCCGGGCTGGTGACAATCGGTGTGACCAGACGACTGACGGCGGGTTTCATTGCCGGGCCATCTCGGCTTCGCCGACGCCGTCGGGATCCAGCGCCTGATCCGCGTCCATGGTCACGGTGACCTTCTTCAGCATGCCCGTGAAAGCGAACGGGGAGGGGTAGTCGCCCACCGGACTGCCGCGGTCGCGCCCGATGTCGAGGCCTGACCAGGAGATGAAATTGTGGAAGCCCATGTCCGTTTCTCCGGCGCCAATCGGTTCGCCATCGAGAAGAAGCGTGATCAGCCTGCGGCTCTCAAGGCTCCGCACGGCGACACCGAGCCTGTGATGCCCGGCGGGCACGACCGTTGTGCTCGTGGTGACCGCATGTTTGCCGCCGACGTTCATGTCGTAGGTCAGTCGACCGTCCCGCACATGCAGGCTGTAACCGCTGGTGGCGTCCCCGTGGGCGATCAGCACCCCCTCATCGCCTTCCGAAAGCGCGACATGGGCCTCAATGACGAACGAGCGCGAGCGGACGTCAGGGGCCACGTCCGTCGGCAGGTGGCCCATGCCGGCGTGGAAGACAAAATCCTTGCGTTCACCGTGATAGCGGGCGGCGTTCTCGGCCATCCGCTGGACGAAGCGATCGTCGAGCGGGAGCACCTGATGGGCCTCGGCCTGCGCCCACCATTCCGCGATCAGGGCAGCCAGCCTATCGGGATGGATCAGCGCGAGATCCTCGGTTTCCGAGAAGTCTTCCTCAAGATGATAAAGTTCCCATTCGTCGCGTTCGTAGGGCGAGCCCGGCGAATGGTAGGCGACGGCTTTCCAGCCATCCTTCCACAATCCCCGATGGCCGAACATCTCGAAGTATTGCGGCGCGCCACGCGGCGGATCCGAGTCGCCAAATGTCGCCGCGAACGAAACGCCTTCCATCGGCATCTGGGCGACGCCCTTGATCGTCTCGGGCGGCGTGATCCCGAGGATGTCGAGGATGGTCGGGGTCATGTCGCTTGCGTGGCGGAACTGGTGGCGCATCTCGCCCCGCGCCGCGATTCCCCTTGGCCAGCTGACCACCAGCGGATCGCGAATGCCGCCGCCGTGGGTGTTCTGCTTGTAGCGCTTCAGCGGCGTATTCGACGCCATCGCCCAACCCCACGGGAAGTTCGAGTGGGTGTCAGGGCCGCCGATATCGTCGATTCGGGCGATCTTTTCGGCCATCGGCTCGGGCTTGCCGTTGTAGGGCCCCATGGCGTTGACCATGCCGAACGGCCCGCCTTCCTGGCTGGCGCCGTTGTCGCTCAGCACGAGAACCAGTGTGTTGTCGCTCTGGCCGGCCGAGTCGAGGAAAGCGATCAGCCGGGCGAGATTGCGGTCAGCGTGGTCGAGCATGGCCGCGAACGCGCCTTGGAGGCGGGCGAAGAGCCTATGCTCGTCGGTGGAATGATGATCCCAGGGCTGCACCATGGCGTTGCGCTCGGGCAGACGGGTGTCTTGGGGCACGACTCCCATGGTTTTTTGGCGGGCGAGCCGCCTATCGCGCTCGGCATCCCAGCCGTCCTTGAACACCGCGTCGTATTTCAGGATCAGATCCTGCGGCGCCTGATGAGGCGCATGGCAAGCCCCGAAGGCGAGCCAGGTCAGCCACGGCGTCTCGGGAGAATCGGCCTGATGATCGGCGATGAAGCGGATGGCCTGGTCGGTCAGATCCTCGGTGAGATGATAGCCGCTGGCGTAGCCACCGGGCGCCTCGATCGGCGTGTTGTCGCGCACGAGTTCTGGCGCGTACTGGTCCGTCTCGGCATCCATGAAGCCATAAAAACGGTCGAAGCCCCGGCCCAGTGGCCAGCCGTCGAACGGCCCCGTCGGGCCGGTCTCGGTCAAGGCGGTCACATGCCACTTGCCGACCATGTAGTTGCGATATCCGGATGGCTTCAAGAGTTCCGCGAGCGTGCCGGCCTCGGGGGTGATCTTCCCCCGATAGCCGGGAAAGCCCGAATCGAAGTTGGCTAGGCAACCGACCCCCACCGAGTGGTGATTGCGGCCGGTCAGCAGGGCCGCCCGGGTGGTCGAGCACATCGCCGTCGTGTGGAACCCGGTGTATCGCAGACCCCGCGCCGCAAGGGCGTCGATTGTCGGCGTCTCGATCGGCGAGCCGTAGCAGCCAAAATCAGAAAATCCCACATCATCGAACAGGACGACGAGAATGTTCGGCGCGCCGTCCGGACTGGCTGGGGGCCTCGGCCACCATGGCGTGGACTCGGCGATGGTCGTCCCGATCTGAGCGGCGGACATCCCGGCTTCCCCCTGACGTTGAAGGCTCGCGGCCGAATCTGGCGCGGGCCATGTCGAATGTTCAGGCTATACGGTCGCCGGGCCGTTCAAAAGACGGACGTGAGGAACTTTGGTTTGGGAACGACCGTCCTTAGCCGCAATTCCCTGTCCAGCAGGCCGGCGAGCGTCTGGCCGCGTTTGGCGGTCTGGTCCCCGAGCAGGACAGCGCCCCAAGCCTCCTCCGCGGTGAGCAACAGGTCCGGACCCTTTATGTCCAGGCGGGTGCGCGCCAGCAGTTCCGGACTTCGACCCGACATGTCGCAGGCGAGTCTCATCGCCGCCCCGAATGCGCGGGCGCGCTGTCGCTGTTCCGGGCTCAGAAGCCGGCCGACCAGGTCCGGTTCCGGCGTCTGGTTGCTTGTCGTGTGACGGGCGAAGGCCACGCAGGCGAGGAAGGCGCGCTCGGGGTGTTCAATGCCGGCGAAGGGCGCCCGCAGCACCGTCTGGAACACCAGCAGGTCCCGGTGGTCGGGGTGGAACTGCGCGCCGAGTTCCGCCAGGCGGCAGGCGGCTGAGAACAGGGCCCGGTCTCGCCCTTTGAAGAGGGGCTCAAGCTTCGCGAACGCTGGTCCCGCCCAGGCCTCGATCGCCGAGCCGAGGGACTCGGCCATCGCGGCGCGGCTGCCCAGCGCGGCGCAGCCCGCGACAAGAGGATCGCCGCGGCGAAGCTCGGCGTCCATCGCCTGCCAGACCATGCCTTCCCTCAGACCATAGGCGGACAGGACAACCCGCTGGATGTTGAGGCGTTCGACCAAGGCTTCAAGGACGATTGCCGCATGGGGCAAGGCTTCGACCCGGCGCTTGGAAATGCCTTCGACGCGTTCAAGTGACCCGCGCGACTGCTGGGCGATGAACCGGGTCGCGTCGAGCACCTCGCGACGCGAAATCTCGTACTGATGCACGATGGCAAGAGGATAGCCGGACATTCTCATGTGCAACATGGCGAGGTTGCGCCACGCGCCGCCGACCGCGTGCAGGGTGTCGGTCCTGAATGTCCGTTCCAGAGGAGCCAAGTGGTTGTGCGCCGCCGCCCGGACGGCGTCGGGGTCGAAGCCACGAAGACTTCCCATGGCGAACGGGCCAAGTGGCAAGGTTATGCCCCCAGCCGGGCCGTCCGCGCCCAGTCGGACCAATTCGAGGCTGGCCCCGCCGAGGTCACCCACAACGCCTTTTGAATCCGGCGCGCCGGCGATCACGCCGAGGGCCGCGAACCGCGCCTCGTCTTCGCCGCTCAGGACCGTGAGATGGAACCCGGTCTCCTGTTCGACACGCAGCCGGAAAGCCTCTCCGTCCCGCGCCTCTCTGACCGCCGCGGTGGCCGCGGCGAACACCAACCTGGGCCGGCTGGCGTCGACCAGCGCCCGAAAACGGTTGAGCGCCACCAGCGTGCTGGTCACGCCCTCGGGAGAAAGCCGGCCGGTCGCCGCCAGATCCCGACCGAGGCCGGCCAGAACCTTCTCGTTGAAGACGCTCCAGATCGCGCGGCCGTCGAGACGGTAGAGCACCAGACGCACGGAATTGCTGCCGACGTCGATCACGGCGACATCGCTATGGCTGGGTCTATTTTCGGCGGTCGACATGTTCGAACGCTCTGGGCAGATCCTTGGCCTTTGCGCCCCGGCCCGAGAGCGAGGGGTTGTTCATGAAATACTCGTGTGCGGAGAAGGCCCCTTTGGCGTTCCAGCCAGGGCTACGGTGATAGACGCCGTCCGCATCCAGGCTCCAGCTTTGGGCTTCGTCGTTCAGGTTGGCGACCATGATCTGCTGGAGGATCTGTTGATGCACTGTTGGATTTTCCACGGGAACCATGGCCTCAACCCGGCGGTCCAAATTTCGTTGCATCCAATCGGCGGAGGAAATGAACAGCTTCGCCTCGTTCGACGGCATGACCTTGCCGTTCGCGAAGGCGATGATCCGGGCATGTTCGAGGAATCGCCCGATGATGCTTTTCACACGGATGTTTTCGGACAGACCGGGGATGCCTGGCCGCAGGCAACAGATGCCGCGGACAACCAGATCGATGGACACGCCGGCGGCGCTCGCATCGTAAAGGGCGTCAATGATTTCAGGGTGAACAAGGGCGTTCATCTTCGCCCAAATGGCGGCCGGCAGGCCCGCGCGGGCGTTCTTGGCCTCGGCGCGGATCAGTCGCAACAGGTCGCCCTTCATTGTGATCGGCGAATAGGATAGCTTCTCGAGGCTCTCCGGCTGAGCATAGCCAGTAATATAATTGAACAGGCGTCCGGAATCACGCCCCATGGCCGGGTCGGTGGTGAACAGGGAGAGGTCCGTGTAGATTTTGGCGGTCACCGGATGGTAGTTACCAGTGCCATAGTGGCAGTAGGTCCGGAGCAGGTCGCCTTCTCGCCGGACCACCAACGACAACTTGGCATGGGTCTTGTACTCCATGAAGCCGAAGACCACGTAGACGCCCGCGCGTTCCATGTCGCGCGCCCATTTGAGGTTGGCTTCCTCGTCAAAGCGAGCCTTGATCTCGACCAGCGCAGTGACATTCTTGCCGCTCTCTGCCGCCTCGATCAAGGCGGCCACGATCGGGCTGTCGGTGGAGGTCCGGTAAAGCGTCTGCTTGATGGCCACCACATTGGGATCGCGCGCGGCTTGAAGCAGGAACTGTACGACAGCGTCGAAACTCTCGAACGGATGATGGACGAGAATGTCCTTCTCGCGGATGGCCGCGAAACAATCGCCACCATGATCCCGGATTCGTTCGGGAAACCGTGGCGTGAACGTCTTGAACTTCAGCTCCGGCCGATCCGCCGGGATCAGTTGGTTCATCTCCGCCAAGCCGAGCTTGCCGTCGACGGCCACGACATCCAAGGGGTCGGCGGCCAGGCCGTCCAGAATGAACGTCCGCAGGTCCTCCGGCATGGAGGTCTCGATCTTGACACGGACGACCAGACCTAGGCGGCGACGCTTCAGGCGCGCTTCGAATTCGCGGACAAGATCTTCCGCCTCTTCCTCGATTTCCACGTCGGAGTCGCGGATCAGGCGGAACAGGCCGCGTCCCAGCACCGCGCACCCTGGGAATAGCTTGTCGAGAAACAGGATCAGGAAGCTTTCCAGGGCGATGAACCGCCGCTGAACCTTGCGGCGCCCACGCTTCAATTGGGGCAGTTCCCAGAAGCGGGCCACCTGGGTGGGCACCGGCACGAGGGCGTAAAAATCGGTGTTGTCGGACAGGCGATGAAGTTTCAGCGCCAGCGAGAATCCGAGGTTGGGAATGAACGGGAAGGGGTGAGCCGGATCGATCGCCAGTGGCGTCAGCACCGGAAAGATGTTCGCCAGAAAAATCTGTTCCGCATGGGTCCTGTCGACGCCCGCAATGTCCTTTGCGTCCAGCAGGTTCAACCCTTCGTCGGCGAGTTCGGCGCGCAAGCCCAGCCATGTGCGTTGTTGAACCGCCATCAGCCGATTGGCCTTGATGTCCACCTGAGTCAGTTGCTCGGTAGGCGATAGTCCATCCTGGCTCAGCACCCTGACGCTCTCTCGAACCTGGCCCTTCAGGCCAGCCACCCGGACCATGTAGAATTCGTCGAGGTTGTTGGCCGATATCGACAGGAACCGAAGGCGTTCGAGCAGCGGGTGGCGCTTGTTGGTGGCTTCCTCGAGCACCAGGGCGTTGAAGGCCAGCCAGGACAACTCCCGGTTGATGAAACGTTTGGGGGATTGGGACAGCAACCTTCCGTCGCCAAAGGGCGGCAGGGGCTCGACCGGCGCTGGGTCTCCGGACACGGCCTCGGATGGCGGGTCGTCAGTCGGCATGCGCTCTGCTCACCCTGCCTCGTGGAATCTCGCATCGGCGTATCGCCGGTCTCACGATGTCGTCCGATGATGGGGGTGCTTGTGGCGCCCCGTCGCAAGACCCGCAAGGGTCACTCGAAGAGATCGAGAGTGTTATCCTCGTCCTCCAGGATTTCGCGGGCTAGCGTTCGATTGACCGCCCGCCGGTAGGCGTCGGCGGCGACGTCGAGTCTGGCCACGACCGCCTCCGCGGCCGGCACGGAGCGCTCGATCCTGCGCAGGAGATAACAAAGCAGTTCCGAGTCAGGCCGGATGTCCTTCTCGCGAAACAGCCGGATCAGCACGCCCTCCAGCACCGCGTCATCAGGTTCCCCGATCGCCGCGATTGGCAGGGCGTTGAGCCGCGATCGCAAGTCAGGCAGGTCGGCCGCCCAGGCCCGCGGCAAGGTCCTGGCGGTCAGCAGCAGCGTGTCGCCGGAGTCTGCGCGATTGATCAGGTGGAACAACAGGGTGTCGGCGCGGCGGCGGTCGGCGTCCTCGAACAACACCGGTCCTGGCGGCAGGGCGGCGATGTCGGCGCTGTCGTCGTTGACCACGAAGGCCCCGGTCCGCGCCGCCCAGGCCCGCGCCAAGTGGGTCTTGCCGGCCCCCTCGGGGCCGGTCAGCGCCAGGCGCCGTTCTGTCCAGTTCGGCCAGGAATCGACCGCCTCCGTCGCGGCGCGATTGCAGCTCGACACGACGAACTGGTCGCGCTCGAAACGCCGAGGGCGGGGGAAGGCGAACCGCAATTGGGTTTCGGCGCCGACGAATTGGGACAGTCCATTCACGCGTCGATCCTAGAGGGAAATGGCGATCGGCGAAACGCCGACCAAAACCGCTTCCGACAAATGGCCAGGTCGAAATGGGGGTGCATTGTAGGGCGGCCCCCTCTAAGCTCCCGAAAAAACCGGGAGGAATTCAAATGTCGAAACCTGAATCCGTGGGCATGAGTTCCTCACGCCTTGCGACACTCGATCGCGTGATGGCGGCACGGTATGTCGACGGCGGCTTTCTCCCTGGCATTCTCACCCAGGTCTATCGCAGGGGTCATCTGGTCCACACCGGCATGGCCGGCCATATGGATCTCGAACGCGGCAAGCCGATGCGCGAGGATGCGATTTTCCGCATCTACTCGATGACGAAGCCGATCACCTCGGTTGCCTTGATGATGTTGGTTGAAGAAGGTCTGCTCGGCCTGGACGACTTCGTTCATACCCATATTCCGTCATGGAAGGGCCTGGGCGTCTACGCGAGCGGGGTGGCCACCCTGCTGCCAAATCAGCCCCCGACATTCCTGACAACGCCGCCCGAGCGACCGATGAAAGTGGTCGACCTTGTGACCCACACCGCCGGTCTCACCTATGGCTTCCTGATGCGGACCAGTATTGACGCGGCCTACCGAAAGGTCAAGCTTGGCGACTTCCAGACGCCTGGAGGCCTTCAGGGCATGATCGACCAGCTGGCTGGCATGCCGCTGGAATTCTCACCCGGAACCGCGTGGAACTATTCGGTTTCCATCGACGTCATGGGCTACCTCGTCGAGAAATTGTCCGGGATGAGTTTCGGTGAGTTTCTCCGCACCCGGCTGTTCGAGCCATTGGGTATGACCGACACCGGCTTCTACTGCCCGCCCGAAAAAATCGAGCGGTTCTCATCCTGCTACTATCCGGGCCCCGACGGGCGCCTGAAGCTGCAGGACGACGCCCAAAAAAGCACATACGCCACGCCGCCGTTGCTGGAATCCGGCGGCGGCGGACTGGTCTCGACAATCCACGACTACATGCGCTTCTGCCGCATGATGGTGCAGGGCGGAGCTCTGGACGGCGTACGCATCCTGGGTCCCAAGACCGTCGAACTGTTCAGCCTGAACCACCTTGAGGGCGATCGCGAACTGGCCGAAATGGCGCCGGCCGGGGCGTTCAGCGAGTCGGGCTACAATGGAATCGGCTTCTCGATCGGCTGCGGGGTCAACATCGACGTGGCCCGGACTCGGCTGCCGGGGACGGTCGGCGAGTATTTCTGGGGCGGCGCCGCCTCGACGGCGTTCTGGATCGATCCGATCGAGGATCTGACGGTGGTGTTCATGACACAGGTGATGGGCACCGATGCACGCCTCACCTTGCGGCGCGACCTTCGCACCCTGGTGTATTCGGCGATTACAGAGTCTTACGCCTGAGTTCGGGCGACAGCCTCGGCTGGCCGAGGCGCCGACCAGTGCGCTTGTGGAAATCGAGGTTTGACCGTACGCCGGCGCCATGCTCGATCACCTGAAATCCAACAACCGGCTTTGGGCGGAGCGCAAGGTCGCGGCGGATCCGGGTTTTTTCAAACGCCTCGAGGGGCAGCAGGCGCCGGACTACCTGTGGATCGGCTGCTCCGACAGCCGGGTTCCGGCCAATGAGATTGTCGGTCTCGATCCGGGCGAGTTGTTCGTCCATCGCAACGTCGCCAACCTCGCGCCGCCCCAGGACGCCAACTACCTGTCCGTGCTCCAGTTCGCCGTCGATGTGCTGAAGGTGAAACACATCCTCGTCGTCGGGCATTATGGCTGTGGGGGCGTTGCGGCCGCTGTCGATGGTCAGCGCCGGGGTCTCGTCGACCATTGGCTGCATCCGATCCGGGAGATCCATCACGAACATCGACACGAACTTGAATCGATCCCGGACGACGCCTGCCGATTGGAGCGCCTTTGCGAGTTGAACGTCATGCGGCAGGTCCGCAACGTGGCTTCGGACGTGTTCGTCACCGACGCCTGGGCGCGCGGTCAGCCCATCCAGGTGCACGGTTGGGTCTATTCTATCGCCAACGGCCACGTCACGGACCTGAATGTCAGCGTTTGCGGTCCGGAATAGAGCAGGAAATGCGCGGTATCAGGAGTATAGACCCAATTCATGCCTAAACTCCTCAGCGACGTCGACGACAATAGCGACGCCTTCCGGCGCAATCGCGAGGTCAATCTAGGCCTGGTCGCGGCGTTGCGCGATCGGGTTGCCACCGCGGCCCTCGGCGGGCCGGAGTCGGCCCGGGAACGCCACAGCGGCCGCGGCAAGCTGCTGCCGCGGAATCGCGTCGAAAGGCTGCTGGATGCTGGGGCGCCGTTCCTTGAGATCGGCCAGCTCGCCGCCTGCGACCTGCATGACGGTGAGGCGCCTGGAGCAGGCATTATCGCGGGCGTTGGCCGGGTGTCCGGCCGCGAGGTGCTGATCATCGCCAACGACGCGACAGTCAAGGGCGGCGCCTATTTCCCCATGACGGTGAAGAAGCACCTGCGGGCGCAGGAAGTCGCCCTGCAGAACCGTCTGCCATGCATCTATCTGGTCGATAGCGGCGGAGCGAACCTGCCGCATCAGGCCGAGGTGTTCCCGGACCGTGACCACTTCGGCCGAATATTCTATAATCAGGCGCGGATGAGCGCGGCGGGCATAGCCCAGATCGCCTGCGTGATGGGCTCCTGCACCGCCGGCGGAGCCTATGTCCCGGCGATGAGCGACGAGACGGTGATCGTGCGTGGGCAGGGGACGATCTTCCTTGGCGGCCCCCCGCTCGTGAAGGCCGCCACGGGCGAAATCATCACCGCTGAGGACCTCGGCGGCGCCGACACGCACGGGCGGCGCAGCGGCGTCGTCGATCATGTGGCGGTGGATGATGATCACGCGCTGCAGATTGTCCGCGCCATCGTCGCCAACCTCAATTGCGCCCGCCCGGCGCCGCTGGATATGCGGCCGCCGGAGCCGCCGGCCTATCCGGTGGATGAGATCTACGGCATCGTCCCCACGGACGTTCGCGCGCCCTATGACGTCCGGGAGGTGATCGCCCGGATCGTCGACGGCTCCACTTTCGATGAATTCAAGGCGCTCTACGGCTCCACGCTGGTCACTGGCTTCGCCCGCATCTGGGGCTATCCCGTCGCCGTCCTGGCCAACAACGGCGTGCTTTTCTCGGAAAGCGCCGTCAAGGGCGCCCACTTTATCGAACTGGCCTGCCAACGCGGCATTCCGCTGGTGTTCCTGCAGAACATTTCCGGCTTCATGGTGGGCGGTAAATATGAGGCGGGTGGGATTGCCAAGGACGGCGCCAAGCTGGTTGCCGCCGTTGCCTGCGCCGAGGTTCCGAAATTGACGGTGCTGATCGGCGGCTCGTTCGGTGCAGGCAACTACGGCATGTGTGGCCGGGCTTACAGCCCGCGCTTCCTGTTCTCCTGGCCCAATAGCCGTATCAGTGTGATGGGGGGAGAACAGGCCGCGAGCGTCCTGGCGACCCTGCGACGAGACGGTGTCGAGGCCCGCGGCGAGACCTGGGCGGCGGAGGCCGAAGAGGCCTTCAAATCGCCGATCCGGGCGCGCTACGAGGCGGAGGGCAGCCCCTATTTCGCAACATCCCGTCTGTGGGACGATGGGGTTATCGACCCTGCCCAGACCCGGGATGTGCTCGGCCTCGCGCTCGCCGCGGCTCTGAACGCCCCAATACCCCCGACGCGGTTTGGCGTCTTCCGAATGTAGCTGCTGGAGTCTTCGTCCTCGCCATGCCCAACCCCATCGCCGATCCGCTTGTTGAATCCGTCGACAACGATTCTCAGTCCCGCCTCGTGTTGTTGGACGCCACGCCCGGAGGTGTGGCGTTCGTTACGATCAATCGAAGCGCCCGCCGCAACGCATTCAACGCCGAGGTCATCGCGGCCCTGCGGGAAGCGTTCGAGACACTTGATGGCGCCGACGGCATCCGCGCCGTGTTCATCCGAGGGGCCGGAGGGACGTTTTCAGCCGGCGCAGATCTCGAATGGATGCGTGACGCCGCCGATCACTCCGAGGAGGATAACCGCGACGACGCCATGGCCATGGCCGTGATGCTCAAGCACCTTTACGATCTGCCGATGTTGACCGTCGCCCTTGTCGAAGGGTCCGCCTTCGGCGGCGGGGCCGGTTTGGCGGCGGCCTGCGATATGGCCATCGCCACCGAGGACGCCAAATTCGCATTCTCGGAGGTCAAGCTCGGCTTGGTCGCGGCGACCATTAGTCCCTATGTCGTCGCGGCCATCGGCGCGAGGCGAGCGAGAGGTCTGTTCGCGCTTGGTCGTGTATTCGGCGCCGCCGAGGCGAAGGATTTCGGACTCGTCGATCAGGTCGTCGCCGACGAGGCGGCGCTTCAGATCGCCGCCGAGGCCATCGCAACCCAAATTGGCGCCTGTGCGCCCGGCGCGGTCGGCGAATCGAAGCGCTTGGTCGCCCACGTCGCGGGCCACGCCATCGACCATGCCTTGATGGCGTCCACGGCGCACTGGATCGCCAGGGTCCGGGTTGGGTCGGAAGGACAGGAAGGCGTGCGGGCTTTTCTGGCCCGCCGCCCGCCAAGCTGGGTCGATTGACCCGGTTCCTGGTCCGATGATCAGATCCCTGTTGATCGCCAATCGCGGCGAGATCGCGCGCCGGATCATACGCTCGGCCCGCCGACTCGGCATCCGCACCATAGCGGTCTATTCCGAGGCGGACGCGACGGCGCCTCACGTCCGCGAGGCCGACGTCGCCCTGGCGATCGGCGCCAGCCCGGCCCGTGAAAGTTATCTGAACATTGCCGTTCTCCTGGAAGCCGCGCGCGTCTCGGGCGCGCAGGCCGTCCATCCTGGCTACGGGTTTCTGTCGGAAAACGCCGACTTCGCTCAGGCCGTGATCGACGCGGGCCTCATCTGGGTCGGGCCGCCGCCCGGCGCTATCCGGGCCATGGGCCTGAAGGACGCCGCCAAGCGGTTGATGATCACGGCTGGCGTGCCGGTGACCCCGGGGTACGACGGCGCCGATCAGTCCGCTGATGAATTGGAACGGCAGGCCGCGCTGATCGGCTGGCCTGTTCTGATCAAGGCGGTCGCCGGCGGTGGCGGGAAGGGCATGCGCGCGGCCATTGGCGTCGAGGATTTCCAGCACTCTCTGGCGGCGGCCCGGCGCGAGGCCCTGTCGAGTTTCGGCGACGATCGCGTCCTGTTGGAAAAACTGATCCCCAACCCGCGGCACCTGGAAGTTCAGGTCTTCGCCGACGCCCATGGCGGCGTCGTCCATCTGTTCGAACGCGACTGCTCTCTGCAGCGGCGACACCAGAAGGTCATAGAGGAGGCCCCGGCGCCGGGCCTCGACCCGGCGACCCGCGCGGTGATTTGCGACTGGGCCATCCAGGCGGCGCGATCGGTCGCCTATCGGGGCGCCGGCACCGTCGAATTCATCGCGGACGGCTCGGACGGCCTTCGCGCCGACCGGATTTGGTTCATGGAGATGAACACCCGGCTGCAGGTCGAACATCCGGTAACCGAGGCCGTCACCGGCGTCGATCTGGTCGAGTGGCAGCTCCGTGTCGCATCCGGCGAGCCTCTTCCTCTGTCCCAGCCAGACATCCGTCTGAACGGTCACGCCATGGAGGCCCGTCTCTACGCCGAGGATCCCGCCCACGGGTTCCTGCCGTCGGTTGGTCGCCTCAGTCATCTTCGCCTGCCGAACGACATTCGGGTCGATGCCGGTGTCGAGGAAGGGGGGGCGGTCTCGCCATTCTATGACGCAATGATCGCCAAGCTGATCGTTCACGCCGCGACGCGAGAAGCCGCGGCGGCCGACCTCTCCCGGGCCGCCCAAGGTGTTGAGACCTGGCCCGTCCGGACCAATGCGACGTTTCTGGCCCGTTGCGCCGCCGACGTCGACTTCGTCGCCGGGCAGGTCAATACAGGCTTCATTGAATCCCGGCTTTCCAGCCTCACGGCCGCCGAGGCGCCGGAGATCCCGTCGTGGGCCGTGGCTTGGCTCGCACGCCGTCAGCCGGTCCCGTCGGATACGCCGTTGATGTCGCCATGGAACGGCGACGGAGACCTGGCCGGTTTCAGGTTGAACGCCGCGCCGACGAGCGCGGCTCGCGTCTATGTCGATGGCGCGCCTCGTGACGCGACGTTCGACTTTTCCGCTGAGGCTTCGCGACCTGTTGTCGAGGGCGACGGCCTGTTGTTGTTCAACAAGGGATCGGCGGCGCGTGTCACCCTGAGCCGACCGGTCGATCGCGCGGCCGTCGGCGCGCTTCTGGGCGGAGCGATTCTAACACCCATGCCTGGACGGATCGTCTCGGTCACGGTCAAGGCAGGCGACACGGTTCGGGCT